>PMCF01000045.1 GCA_003154115.1 Anaerolineae bacterium | reverse complement strand
ATGGGCGATTGCGCCTCGTGCGGCGGGGTGTTCAACAATTACGCCGTCGTGCAGGGCGTGGACGAAATCGTGCCGGTGGATGTGTATGTGGCCGGCTGCCCGCCGCGCCCCGAAGCGTTGATCGACGGCATCTTGAAGCTGCATGAGAAGATCAAGCGCAGCCACCCCCTCAAGAGCGATAAAGAGCCGATTAAGGTTTAAGTCAATGAACATGTGGATCGTCGACGTAACTGGTTGTCCGATCCACTTTTTGTGTGTGAGACGCCCATGATTGATCTGATTAAAAGCCAATTCCCTGAAGCTGTCTCCGGCCCGATCGAGTTTCACGGCGAAACGACGCTGGTCGTGCAGCCCGATCGGCTGATCGAGGTCTGCACGTTTCTGCGCGACGACCCGGCGCTGAAGTTCGATCTGCTTTCGGACGTGAGTGCGGTCGATCACTTTCCCGCTCAGCCGCGCTTTGCCGTGAACTATCACGTGTATTCGCTGGAGAACAATCGCGAGCTGCGCCTGAAGGTCTGGCTGGATGGCGAGCAGCCGCACGTCGCCAGCGCGACCGCGGTGTGGCCCGGCGCTAACTGGCACGAGCGCGAAGTGTGGGATCTGATGGGCATTGCGTTTGACGGTCATCCTGATCCACGCCGCATCTTCCTGCCTGAAGACTACCTGGGGCATCCGCTGCGCAAAGATGCCGCGCAGTTCTATGAAGAGCCGCAGTTTACGCACAACTTTGATTTGATCGAGAGTCAGAAGCCGTATGCAAAAGAGTAAGGGCTGAAAATAGTCGTTGTAGAAACCGGGTTTCTCCAGTCTGGATGGAATGGAGTGCCGGCCTCTTCAGTTCAGGCGGAGCTTTAGATGGAACAAAACACCACGCAGGTCATGGAATTAACGGTAGACGATCTCAAGGAGATGCGCGGGCTTGTCTCTGAGCGCGCCATCTCCGGCGAGACGGTGCTGCTGAACATGGGGCCGCAACATCCCTCGACGCACGGCGTGCTGCGCCTGCTGTTGGAGATCGACGGCGAGAATGTCGTATCGTGCATACCCGATGTGGGGTTCTTGCACACCGGCATCGAGAAGACGGCGGAAGACAAGAACTACCTGAAGGTCATTCCGCTGACCGACCGCATGGACTACCTCGCGCCGATGAGCAACAACCTCGGCTATGTGCTGGCCGTGGAGAAATTGATGGGCGTCGACGTGCCGCTGCGCGCGCAGTACGTGCGCGTGATTTTGTGCGAACTCCAACGCATTGCCAGCCACTTAGTCTGGCTGGGCACACACGCCATGGACATCGGCGCGATGAGCGTGTTCCTCTATTGCTTCCGTGAGCGTGAAAAGATTCTGGACATCTTCGAGATGGTCTCCGGCCAGCGCATGATGGTGTCCTACTTCCGCCCGGGGGGCCTGTGGCGCGATCTGCCCGCGGGTTTTGAAGAAGCCGTGCGCGCTTTCATGGATCACTTTCCGTCAGAGATCAAAGAGTACGAAGGGCTATTGAACAAGAATCCTTTGTGGCTCGATCGGACGCACGGCGTCGGCGTGATTGCGGCGCAAGCTGCACTGGCTTGGGGCGTCACCGGCTCGAGCCTGCGCGGCTCCGGTGTCAACTGGGATATTCGCAAGGCGCTGCCCTATTCGTCCTACGATCACTTTGAGTTCGACGTGCCCACGCACACCGACGGCGATGTCTATGCGCGCTTCTGGTGCCGCGTGCAGGAATTCTGGCAATCGCTGCGTATCATCAATCAAGCGCTGAAGAAACTGCCCAAAGGCCCGTTCATCACCAGCAATCGCAAAGTCGCGCCGCCGCCCAAGGAAGAACTGGCGTATTCGATGGAGTCGTTGATCCATCACTTCAAGCTGTGGACCGAAGGCTTCACGCCTCCGGTGGGTGAAGTGTATGTCCGTATCGAATCACCGCGCGGCGAGTTCAGCTGTTACCTGTCCAGCGATGGTACGCCCAAGCCGCGGCGCGTCCACTTCCGCGCACCGTCGTTTGCCAACCTGTCGGCCATGCACCTGATGACCAAAGGTGTGTTCATCGCCGACCTGGTCGCCATCATCGGCTCGATCGATATTGTGCTGGGCGACGTCGACCGGTGATTGATGATGGTTGATTTCTGATTGCTGATTGTAGGACAACTCAGCGCCCGATTGTTCAACTCATCCCGATGGAATTTCCATGAGCGCACTTTTTGACAAACACGCAACTGAGATCGAGAAAATTCTGAGCAAGTATCCGCCGGACCGGAAGCAGTCGGCGGTGCTGCCGTTGTTATATATCGCGCAGACCGAGTACGGTTACTGCACGCCGGATGTCATCCGCGAAGTGGCCGACATCGCCGGCGTCGAGCCGACCGAGGTCGATGCGGTGGTCGGGTTCTACACGCTGTTCTTCGATCACCCGGTGGGCAAGCACGTGGTGCAAGTGTGTAATGACCTACCCTGTGCGCTGCGCGGATCGGAGCCGTTCCTCGATCATGCGTGCCAGAAGCTGGGCGTGGACAAGCATCAAGCAGAACACGGCGGCGCGACGACGGCCGATGGCAATTTCACGCTGGAGTCGGTGGTGTGTCTGGGAGCGTGCGACAAAGCGCCGATGATGCAGATCGATCTGGAATACTTCGAGCGACTGACGCCGGATGAGTTCGATCGGCTGATTGAGGAATATCGAAAGAAATAAATGAGGCAGTCATTGTGAGCCCTCGTTAGGCGAGGCAATCTCAATGAATAACGGGAGATTGCTTTGTCGCTGAGAAACGCTCCTCGCAACACTTGCACCGCACGCAACCGCCTGCGGTGCAGTGCAGGTGTGACGGTTGGTGAAACATGGACATCCTTCTTGCTCCGTTTCGGTTGTTGTGGAATTTGCTGGCCGGGATTCTGAATATCACTGGCCGCGTGGTGGCCTTGATTTTAGGATTGGTGTTGTTGATTGTCGGTGTGCTGTTGAGCGCCACCGGGGTGCTGGCGTGCCTCGGCGTGCCGCTGGCGATTTTCGGGGGCTTGTTGATCATTCGCGGACTGTTTTAGGTGATTGCCCTACGCCGTTTAACAATTGATGATCATGCGGCCATCCTGACGTTGTGGCAGCGTGCGAGCCTGCACTCGATCCGGCCGGAGGGGCGCGACAGCCGATCGGAGTTTGAGAAGCAACTCGCGCAAGGGCAGATCATCATCGGGCTGGAAGAGGACGGCAGGTTGATCGGTGTGGTGGTCGCCACCAACGATACACGCAAGGGTTGGATCAACCGGCTGGCGATCGATCCCGCTGAGCGACGTAAAGGGTATGGCATGCAGTTGGTTCACGCGGCTGAAGCGGCATTGCGTGACATGGGCTTGAAGGTCATAGCCGCGCTGATTGAGGATGACAACGAAGCATCGCTGGCGTTGTTCGAGAAGGAAGGCTACGCGGTGCATCGAAGTCTGTACTACGTGAGCAAACGAGACTCGTCTGAGACGTAACGCACCGCGATTACGTTTTACGGTGAAACATGGATAAATTCGTTTTACTTCGTCATCGAGATACACCCGATATCCATAAACTGTCAGTGTATGGCGAATATACCGCGCTGAAGAAGGCGGTCACGTCGCTGACCGTTGATCAAGTGATCAATGAAGTGAAGGCCGCCGGGTTGCGCGGGCGCGGGGGCGCGGGTTTCCCCACGGGTGTGAAGTGGTCGTTCGTGCCTAAGGATCGTTATCCGCACTACGTTACCATCAACGCCGATGAATCCGAGCCCGGCACGTTCAAAGACCGCGAGCTGATGGAGTTCAATCCGCATCAAGTGGTGGAAGGCGCGGCGATTGCGGCCTATGCCGTAGGCGCGACGCGCGTGTATCACTATCTGCGCGGCGAGTTCAAGCCGGTGGCGCGCCGACTGCAAGCGGCGATCGACGAAGCGTATGCCGCCGGTTATCTGGGACAGAACGTCTTCGGCACCAACGTCGAGATTCAGATGTTCGTTCATCTCGGCGCGGGCGCGTATATTTGCGGCGAAGAATCGGCGTTGCTGGAATCGCTGGAAGGCAAACGCGGCCAGCCTCGCTTGCGCCCTCCGTTCCCGGCAGTGGTGGGCCTGTATGGTCAGCCGACGGTGATTAATAACACTGAGACAATGGCGAACGTGCCGTACATTCTCAACAACGGCGCGGCGGCGTACAAGAAACTCGGCACCGAGAAAAGCCCCGGCAGCAAGGTGTTCTGTTTGTCGGGCATGGTCAAGCGCCCCGGCAACTATGAAGCCGAGCTGGGCAAGATCACGTTCCGCGATTTGATCTATGGCGAAGCGTTCGGGCAAGGGATGATGACGGAGGGCCGCAACGTCAAGGCGATCTTGCCGTCGGGCGCTTCCGGTCCGATCGTGACGGAGAAGGCCCTCGACGTGCCGCTCGATTATGAATCAGTCGCGGCGGCGGGATCGATTTTGGGATCGGCCTCTGTGATCGTGATGGACGATTCGATCGACATGGTGTGGGCCGCCGGCAAGGTCATGCACTTCTTCCGGCATGAGTCGTGCGGCAAGTGCACGCCGTGCCGCGAAGGCACGTTCTGGATGGAGAAGCAGTACAACCGGATTCTGGGTGGCAAGGCGACGCTGTCGGATGTGCAGCTGTTGCAAGAAGTGGCGAATCAGATCATCGGCAAGTGCCTGTGCCCGCTGGGCGAATTTGCGACCAGCCCGGTGTTATCGAGCTTCAAGCATTTCCAGGCGGAATACGAGGCGCGCGCGACGGATGCCAAGAAGCCGCCCGCAAAACCCGCGGCGGCGGCTAACCCGGCCGCGGCGAAAAAGGCGATGTAGCATGACTGTTCTCAAGCTCACTTCATCCAGAGAAACGCCCTTGCGGCCATTGGTTGAAGCGGCACTGCAGAACGAGTTGCGGATTTTACAAGCAGGTATTCGTCGCACCGAGCAGCGCTTACAGGCATTTGAGGCGCAGTACCACATGGCCTCGGCTGAGTTTTTGCGCCGCTACGAAAACGACGAGCTGCAAGAGACGCTCGATTTGGCTGAATGGATCGGTGAGTATCGCCTGCTGACACGGCTGCGTGAAAAGGCCGCTACGCTGCAGGAGATTCAGTTTGCGAATTGAGGACTACTTTCAGCAGGTACGCGCCACGATCGATGCTTGTGAGATCGTCCAGGCGTCAAAGGTCACCTACGATAAGCGCGGCACACACGAAGGCTTCATTATGGAAGCGGTCAAACAACGTCCCTATTTTATTTGGAATGCTGATCTTGACGAAGAGGATGTCCGGCGAATTCTGGCGGAAGGCAGCCTCTATTCGCGCACCCAGTTGATGGGCACAATTTTGCAATATGCGCATTTTGCCGACATCTGGAAGTATCTCGCGGTACGAGATGTGCAGCAACTCTTCTGGCAGATTCCGTGGCGTGATTCCGCGTTACGCGATCACTGGAAGTGGGCGATGACATTGTGGGGGTATCCACCCGATGACTGTGCTGACCCCAGTGCAGCGCGATTTTCTCTCTAGTTTTTTCGCACAACCGGCGGCGCAGCCGTTTGTGCTGACGGGAGGCACGGCGCTGGCGGCGTTTCATTTGCAGCACCGGCTTAGTGAAGACGTCGATTTGTTTGCTGTGGCGCCGTTGAGCGACATCGAACTTAAACATAGCGAAGTTCTGGAATTGGGCTTTCAAGCAGCGCAGGAAGCGGGATTGGCGATTGGCGCAATCGTGGAAAGCCGCTCGCCGAGTGTGCATTTTCATCAGGTGTTCTTAACACGCCGTGATGAAGTGCGCTTGAAGATCGATCTGGTGCGTGATCCCGGTCCGCAGTTTGGCGAGCCACTGAGCGTTGAGGGCGTGCGGGTTGATGCGCTGTTGAACATCGCCGTCAATAAGGTCACAGCGCTGAGTCGTCTGGCGGCGCGTGACTACATTGATCTGTTTTTCCTGGCGGAGGCTGGTTTTAAGTTTGATGAACTGGTCGAGCGCGCCAAGCTGAAAGATCTCGGTCTGGAAGAGTTTTACCTGAGCATGGCGTTGCGCGCTGTGGAAAAAATCGAGCCGGCCGATCTGCCGAAAATGTTGAAACCGCTTGATTTGAATGAACTCAAGGCGTATTTTCTCAAACTGGCTGTGGCCATGGCACAACGTGTAAAGCCCGAATGACTGTCGAAGTATTACCGAGGATAGCGCATAATGGCTGATTTGATCAACCTATTGATTGACGACGTAGCAATTGCGGTGCCCAAAGGCACGTTGATTGTCGATGCGGCCAAGCGGGCCAACATCAACATTCCGGTATTTTGCTACCACCCCAAGCTGAAGCCGGTGGGCATGTGCCGCATGTGCCTGGTGCAAGTGGGTCGCGTGAAGATCGATCGGGGCACGGGTAAACCGGTGTTGGATGCGAATGGCCAGCCTGAGATCGGCTGGGGGCCGAAGCTCGAAACGTCATGCACGACGCCCGTCGAGCCGGGGATGCGCGTCGTCACGCAGAGTGACGTGGTGAAGCGTGCCCAGAAGGACGTGCTGGAATTTCTGCTCACCTCACATCCGCTGGATTGCCCGATTTGCGACAAGGGTGGGGAATGCCCGCTGCAAAATTTGACGCTGGATTTTGGCCCCGGCGTGTCGCGCTTCGATTACGCCGACAAGCAGCACCTCGACAAGCATCATCCGTTGGGCGAATTGATCTTCCTCGATCGCGAGCGCTGCATTCAGTGNNAGATGCAGATCGAGACGATGTCGACGCCCGGCTTCGATTCCAAGTTCTCCGGCAACACGACCGACATCTGTCCCGTCGGCGCGCTGACCACCAAAGATTTCCGCTTCCGGGCACGCCCATGGGAAATGACTAATGTGCCGTCGGTCTGCACGCACTGCGCGGTGGGCTGCAATATTTCGTTGGGTACGCGGCGATCGGCTAAGGGCGGCGGCGATTGGGATGTGCTGCGCGTACAGCCGCGCCAGAACGAAGCGGTGAATGAAATTTGGATTTGCGACAAAGGCCGCTTCGGTCATCATTATGCGCGCAGCCAGGAACGCCTGCAGAAGCCGTTGATCAAGAAGGACGGCAAGCTGGTCGAGGCAACGTGGGATGAAGCGGTGACGCTCATGGCCGATCGTTTCCGCGCGGCGAACGGGAAAGTCGGTGGCGTAATCGGCGATCGGGTCTCGAATGAGGACGCGTGGTTATTCGGCAAATTGTTCCGTGAAGGGTTTGTCTCGTCGCACGTGGTGAATCATTCGCAGGCGGCGGGACTCGATCTGGCGCAGCGCTATGGCGTGGGCGTCGGCACGAACCTGGGGGCGTTGGGCAAAGGCGATGTGGTGTTGATCGTCGCCGCCGATGTGGAAGAAACCGCGCCGGTCTATCTGCTGCGCCTGAAGGCCGCGGCTGAACGCGGCGCGAAGTTAATCGTGGCCAACGCGCGCGAGACGAAGATGGATCGCTATGCGGCGATCTCCATTCGGTATCAACCCGGGATGGATACTCAAGCTGTTTACGGATTACTGGCTTCAATCAGTAATCAGCAATCAGCAACACCTGCACTGCACGAAGCGCAGCGCGGTGCAAGTGTCAGCAATCAAATCGCGAAGTTCGCTTCAGATGAAGCGGTCATCAAGGGCGCGGGCCAGCTCATCGCGGAGGCGCAAAATCTGATCGTGGTTTTTGGCGACGAACGACAGAGTGATGATGCGGCGCTGGCACAGGCCTGCGCGAACCTCGTCGTGGCGACGGGGCATCTCGGCAAGGCGAACAACGGTTTGCTGCCGCTGTGGCCGCATAACAACACGCAGGGCGTGTTCGATATGCTCAGCGCGCAAGGGTTGGGATCAGCCAGCGGCGAAGTGAAGGCGCTCTACATCGTCGGCGCCGATCCGATCGGCGCGGGGCACAATCTGCCGAAAGCAGACTTCATGGTGGTGCAAGAGTTGTTCATGACTGCGACGGCGCAGCAGGCCGACGTCGTGCTGCCTGCCTTGTCGTGGGCCGAGCGCGATGGCGCGTTCACGAATGCAGAACGCCGAGTGCAGCGTTACTATAAGGGCCTGCCGCCCAGCGGACAAGCCAAAGCCGATTGGGAGATCTTCAGCAGCCTTGCGGACACGCTGGGCTTGAAGTGGATGTTGTTTACCGCCGAGAGTGTCATGGATCAGATTGCGGCGAACGTGCCCGCGTATGCCGGGCTTGATTATCCGGCGCTGTCGATAATCAAAGAAGAGTGGCCGCCAGTGGGAACCTCGAACGATTTGTATTTTGGCGGGACGGCGTATGACAATCGGGGCGGCGTGGGTAAACAGGCGAAGTCGCTCTTCGAGATCGATGGCCAATCGGATGTGAAGTGGATCGAGCCGGCGCAGCCGTCGGCTGCGCCGTTGAAGGTGCGACTGCTCAATCGGCACGGCACGCTGATCGATCAATCGTCTGTGTATGAAATCCGCTTGCAAGAAGCGGAACCTGTCGCAGTCGCCTGCGCGGGCGTCCGCGTGGCAGGGGCATAGTTATGGACTTAGGCACGACTCTGTTCACTTGGATCGTCCAGTCGCTAGTGCTGGCCTTTATGCTGTTGACTGGCTTTGCGTACACGACGCTGTTGGAGCGCCGGGTCATCGCGCGCTTTCAGTCGCGCATAGGGCCGAATCGCGCCGGGCCGCAAGGGCTGTTGCAGCCGTTGGCCGACGGCATCAAGTTGATCTTTAAGGAAGAGCTGATTCCAGCCCGGGCCGACAAGTGGGTGTTTATCCTGGCGCCGATGATGGCCGCGATTCCGGCGATTGTCGTCTTTGCGGTCATTCCATTGGGCGGTACGCTCAATGTATTCGGCCTGGAAGTCCCGTTGACGATCGCGCCGCACTTGAACGTGGGCATTTTGTACGTGCTGGCCATTACGTCGATCAGCGTGTACGGCATCGTGCTGGCGGGCTGGGCGAGCAACAGCAAATATTCGATGCTGGGCAGCCTGCGCTCGTCGGCCCAGATGATTTCATACGAATTGGCGATGGGCCTATCGCTGGTGGCGCTGGTGGTGGTGACGGGCACGCTGGATATGAACGCCATCGTGGATCAACAGAAGCAGGTGTGGTACTTTTTCTTGCAGCCGTTGGGCGCGATCATCTTCATGATCACGGCGCTGGCCGAAGTCAACCGCGCGCCCTTCGATATTCCCGAAGCGGAGCAGGAACTGGTGTCCGGCTATAACACCGAATACAGCGGCATGAAGTTCGCGCTGTTTTACATGGCCGAGTACATCAAGATGATCGTCATCAGTGCGCTGGCCGTGACGTTTTTCTTCGGCGGGTATCGCGAACCGCTGCCGTTGTTTATTACTCACGCGCTGCCCTTCCTGAGTGTGGATAACACGCCCATTCTGGGGCCGATCTATCTAGCGTTGAAGATCATCGTGTTGTTGATTGTGCAGGTGTGGGTGCGCGCCACGCTGCCGCGGTTCCGCTACGACCGGCTGATGAAATTCGGCTGGCTGGTCCTGCTGCCGCTTTCGTTGGCGTGGGTGATGGTAACGGCGGTGATGGTGCTTTTGCGAGGGTAGCGGTTTAGGAAAGTAGACAAGGGAAGCCAAGATGCTAACGGAAATTTTTAAGGGACTATCAATTACGCTGCGCGAGCTGTTCAAGCCGCCCGTGACGATTCAATATCCGGAAGTGAAGCGACCGGTGCGCCAACGTTTTCGCGGACGACACGAGCTGCGCCGTTATGCCGATGGGCTGGAGCGCTGCATCGGCTGTGCGTTGTGCGCGGCGGCCTGTCCGGCGGAAGCGATCTACGTGGAAGCGGCGGAGAATACCGACGCCGAGCGCTATTCACCCGGCGAGCGCTATGCCAAGACGTATGAAATCAATATGCTGCGCTGCATCTTCTGCGGCTACTGTGAAGATGCCTGCCCCACCGATGCGATCGTGCTGACGGACGTGTACGAACTGGCGGCGAGCAATCGGCGCGATTTGATTTACGTCAAAGATATGTTGATTCTGCCAGCACCGGCCGGCAAGCCGGGCACGCCGCAGCAGGTGAAAGAGGGATCGTATCCGCGCGCGATTTTGCCGGATGGTTTGGTGAGTGAGCCGTGATGATCTAAAACGTGAAACGTGAAACGTAAGGACAGCTGTTACGCCTTACGCTTTACGCTGTGAGGTGTGCGTTGCTCAACCTAGAGATTATTATCTTTGCCGTTCTCGCGCTCATTGCCGTGGTCGCAGCCGTACTGATGATTACCACGCGCAACGCGGTGCATAGTGCGCTGTTCCTCGTCGTGGTGATGTCGACGCTGGCGGTATTTTTTCTGGGCCTGTGGGCGCCGTTCGTGGCGATGGTACAGGTGACCGTGTATGCCGGCGCGATTATGGTGCTGTTCCTGTTCGTGATCATGCTCTTGGGCGCGGAGAAGATCGGCGCGCGCCTGGGCCGTTCGTGGCAGGTGCCCGTGGCGATCGGGTTGGCGTTGGTCGTGCTGGGATTGGGCGTGTTCCTGTTGTTGAACACTGCGCCCATCGAAGTGGTCGATCTGCCCGCCGAAGAAATCATGCTGGGGTCGGCAGAAGCAATCGGGGCGGCCTTGTACAGCCAGTGGTTGTTCCCGTTCGAGGCGGTCTCGATCTTGCTGCTTGTCGCAATGATTGGCGCGGTGGTGATGACGCGCCACGAAGGGAAGAAGAAGTCGGCATGAGCAACGCAAATTTTGTCACTTTGTTTCCAGTGATTATCGGGTTGAGTGTGGTGCTGTTCGCGTTGGGCGTGATCGGGGTGTTGACGCGCCGCAACGCCATTATCATCTTCATGTCGGTGGAGTTGATGCTCAACGCGGCCAACCTGGCGTTTATTGCCTTTGCCCGATCGTTCAACCAGATCGACGGGCAGGTGTTCGTCTTCTTTGTGATGGTGGTCGCCGCCGCCGAAGTGGCCGTAGGGCTGGCGCTGATCGTGGCGGTCTTCCGCACCCGGCAGAGCATCAATGTCGACGACATCAATCAGTTGAAAGGATAGATGTGAGCGACGATCACCGTGTGACGCTGGAGCGAATCTGCCGCGAATTTCACGTGGCGATATTGTATGTGTTTGGCAGCCGCGCCGAAGAAGTACGCGACTGGTTAAATGGGTTGCGGCCCGAATTGACGCCTGGCCCGTCGGACCTGGATGTGGGCGTGAAAGTCGCACCGGGAACGAAATGGACACTAGCCGATAGAGTCCGCCTCGCTGTGGTGCTGGAAGATTGGTTCGATTGCAACCGCGTCGATTTGATCGCGCTGGACACGGCGAACGCGTTTCTAGCTGAAGAGATTATCCGTGGCGAGCGGCTGTATGCACAGGACGAATATCAAGCCGATGAGTACGATTTGTACGTGCAGCGGCGCGCAGGCGATCAGGCGGCGTTGGAGCGCGCGAAATTCGCGCAGGCCTTAGAGCAATTTCCATGATGGCCGGACAAGTTTCCACGCGGGTAGTTGGTTGGAACAACATCCCGATCGGGTTGAACCGCGACTAGAAGAATAGCCAGCGCCCTACAAGTTGGAGCAGATATGCACGAAGTTTCAAGTGAAGCACCTCAGATTTTTCAATACGCGTGGTTGATCATCCTCTTGCCGTTCGCCGGCGTGCTGGTCAACTTGTTTGGCGGCAAGAGCCGCAGCGAGAAGACCATCGGCTGGACGGCGGTGATCTTTTCTGGTCTGGCGTTTGCGGTCGCGCTGATCGTCGTGATCGCGCTCGGCGCGCAGCCGGAGGAAGTACGCCTGGCCGGAGTCAATGTGCCGGGGTATACGTTCTTCGCCATTGGCAGTATGCGTATCGAGTTCGGGCTGCATATTGACGAACTCACCGCAGTGATGTTGATGGTGGTGACATTGGTCGGCACACTGATCCACATCTACGCCATCGGTTATATGCACGGCGACAGCCGTTTCCAACGCTTCTTCATTTACCTCAACCTCTTCATGGCGATGATGTTGATCCTGGTGCTGGCAAACAACTACCTGATGATGTTCGTGGGCTGGGAAGGCGTGGGTCTGTGCTCGTTCCTGCTGATCGGTTTCTGGTTCGAGAAGGACGCCAACGGCAACGCGGCTAAGAAAGCGATGATCGCCAATCGTGTGGGCGACTGGGGCGTGTTGCTAGCGATGTTCGCCATGTTCGTCGGCCTTGGTACGTTGCAGTTCACCGGAGTATTTGAGAAAGCCGAAACGGGCGAGGTGGCGCAAGGTTTAGCCGTGTTGATTACGCTCTTGTTGTTGGTCGGTGTGACCGGCAAGAGCGCGCAAATTCCGCTGTACGTGTGGCTGCCCGACGCGATGGCCGGCCCAACACCAGTCTCGGCGCTCATCCATGCGGCGACGATGGTGACAGCTGGTGTGTATCTCATCGCCCGATCGGAACCGCTCTATCACCTGGTGCCTCAAGTGCAGACCTTCATCGGTTTGCTGGGCGCCGTGACGGCCGTGTTTGCTGGCTCGATTGCCGTGGCGCAGTTCGATATTAAGAAAGTGCTGGCCTATTCGACCGTATCGCAGCTGGGCTTCATGGTGGCGGCCGTCGGCATGGGCGCCGTGGCCGCGGGTGTCTTTCACCTGATGACCCACGCGTTCTTCAAGGCGCTGTTGTTCCTGGGTGCGGGCTCGGTGATTCATGGCGTGGAGCACGGCCATCAGCACGTGGCCCACGAAGCCCACGGTGATCACAGTGGTCATGGCGCGGAGCGTGACCACCCTACGGAAGAAGCATTCGATCCGCAGGATATGCGCAATATGGGCGGCCTGCGAAAGCGGATGCGTACCACGTGGATCGTGTATTTCATTGGATCTCTGGCGTTGATGGGCATCTTCCCTCTGGCCGGCTTCTGGAGCAAAGACGAGATTTTGCTGGCAGCCTCCCAGCAGGATAACAAACTGATCATCGTGCTGCTCATCGTTGGCGCGGTCTTGACGGCGTTCTATATGACGCGGCAATTGATCATGGTGTTCCATGGCCCGCCCAAGACCGAGGCCGCGGCGCACGCCGAAGAAAGTCCCAAGATCATGACCGTGCCGCTGATGGTTCTGGCGTTCTTTTCGATCTTCGCCGGGTTCCTCAATGCGCCGCCGCTTGGACTCACGCCGTTGGCCACCTGGTTGGAGGGCGCTGAGGTTCACCCTGAATTCAACTTCGTCTTAGCTGGCCTCACTCTGCTGTTGGCCGGGGGCGCCATTGTCGTGGCCATGATCATCTATCGGCCCGGGGCGCAAAAGGCCGGCGTGGACGATCCGCTCCGCAAGTTGGGCTTCGTGTTCGCTGCGCTCAATAAGAAATACGGCATCGACGAACTGTACGGCTTGTTGTTCGTGCGTCCTTTCATCCGGCTCAGTCAATTCCTGGCCGATGTGATCGACTGGCGCTTCTGGCACGACTGGTTTCACGAGCGCGCCATCCGCGACACGTTCTTGAAGATTACGGACTTCCTCGCCAATCCGATCGATAAGCTGGTCATCGATGGTGCGGTGAATGGCACGGGCCGCCTGGTCGCGTGGGCCTCCGGTGGACTGCGCAAGGTGCAGACCGGCTACGTTCGTCAGTATGCCCTGGTTATGCTGACCGGTGTGGTGCTGGTGATGGCGTGGTTCGCGTGGATCGTATTGCAGGGTCGTTAACAAATAAGAGCAATCTCTTGAGGTAACTTTCCATCCCACCCACGCCGTATCCTGTGCGAAACACAGGCGGCGCGCTGGGCGAAAAATGGGGATTATTCCATGAACTTACAGCAACTTCCTTTGATTAGCATCGTCACATTCCTGCCGCTGGTCGGCGCGGTAATTCTGTTCTTCGTGAAGAAAGAGAACGCCGAGCTGATCAAGCGCTTCACGCTGGTGTGGACCATCCTCACCTTTGTGGTGTCCCTCGGCTTCTTGATCGGCTTTCGCAGCGGCGATCCGGGGTTCCAATTCCATGAAAACCAACCCTGGATTCCGCAGATCGGCGTAGGCTATCAGGTCGGGTTGGATGGCATCAGTCTGCTCTTGATCCTCCTGACCACCGGCCTGATGCCGTTAGCCATCCTGTCGTCGTTCAATGCCATTACCGATCGGGTGAAGGAATACTACATCTTCTTGCTGTTGCTGGAAGTGGGCATGCTGGGCGTGTTCGTCAGCCTCGATCTCTTCCTGTTCTATGTGTTCTGGGAAGTGACGCTGGTGCCGATGTATTTCCTCATCGGCATTTGGGGGGGCAAGCGGCGCGTCTATGCGGCAGTGAAGTTCTTCCTGTACACCATGGCCGGTTCACTGCTGATGTTGCTGGCGATTTTGTTCCTGGGCATCAACGGCGGCACCTTCTCGCTGCCGGATCTGCTGCGGAATAATGCCTGGTTGCAGGGCGCGCCAGAGATGATGCTGTTTATCTTCTTCGGGATTGCCTTTGCGATCAAAGTGCCGATGTGGCCGTTCCATTCGTGGCTGCCCGACGCGCACGTGGAAGCCCCGACCGCGGGTTCCGTGATCCTGGCGGGCGTCTTGCTGAAGATGGGCACTTACGGCTTCCTGCGCTTCAATCTGCCGCTGTTCCCGCATGCCAGCCAGCAGGCTGCGCCCTTTGTCATTGCGCTGGCGATTATCGGCATCATTTACGGTGCGATCGTGTCGTTCGCTCAAACGGACGTGAAGAAGCTGGTCGCGTATTCGTCGGTGAGCCACCTGGGCTTTGTCATGCTGGGCATTTTCGCTTCGGCTGCGACACTCTCTCAGGGAAAGATTGATCCAACGGGTATTCAGGGCGCGATCTTGCAGATGGTCAATCACGGTGTCAGCACGGGCGCGTTGTTCTTGCTGGTCGGCTTTGTATATGAGCGGCGCCACACACGCGAGATGGCTGAGTTCGGCGGGCTGTGGAAGATCGTGCCAGTCTATGGTTCGATCATGTTGATTGTCGCGCTGAGCAGTATGGGCCTGCCGGGCCTCAACGGTTTCGTCGGCGAGTTTACGATTCTGCTCGGCGCGTGGGCGGCTAATCCGTGGTGGGCGGCCCTGGCGGCCTTGGGCGTGATTCTGGCGGCCATCTACATCCTGTCGATGTTCCAGAAGATGTTCATGGGCGAGACGCGCAACGAAGAGAACAAGCACCTCCTCGATCTGTCGCGCCGTGAACTGTGGGTGATTGTGCCGCTGGTGGTCTTCATCTTCGTCATCGGCATTTTCCCGCAGCCCTTCTTTCAGACGATGACGGCGTCGGTGAATCAACTGCTGCAAGGGATGAGCGGCGTCGTGGCCCTGCGCTAACCCGATCGGTTTTCTGTTCCCGCCGGAGATGATCCGGATTCTGAACTTGAGCCTACAACTATGTACAAACTCGAAGTGACGCTGCTTGATTTTTACACGCTGCTGCCCCTGCTGCTCCTGGCGGTGTTCGGCATGGCCGTCATGATCATCGATCTGTTCCTCAAGCCGCCGCACAGGCCGCGCCTGGCCTGGCTGGCTTTCGTAGGATTCATCGCGGCGGGCGCGGCCTTGGTCGCGCTGATGGGCGTGCGCGGCACAGCTTTTTCTGGGATGCTGGTGGTCGATCTCTTCGCGCAGGTGCTGGGCCTCGTGGCGATCGGAGCGGGCGCGCTGACGGTGCTGATCTCGATCAACTACATTCGCGATCGCGGCTTCGGCCGCAACGAATATTACGCCCTGCTGTTGTTCAGTGTGGGCGGCATGGTGATGATGGCGGCGGCCAACAATCTGATCATCGTCTTCATCGCGCTGGAACTATTGTCGATTCCACTCTACGTGTTGGCCGGTTTCGCGCAGCCCGATCGCGCTTCGGAGGAAGCGGCGCTGAAATATTTCTTGCTCGGCGCGTTTGCCTCGGGCTTTTTGCTGTTCGGCATCGCGTTCATGTATGGCGCGCTGGGCACGACCGAGCTGACCCAGATTGCGGTGAAGGTCGGCCAGGTTGGCGCGTCGCCGATGTTGTTGTTTGGCGCGGCGCTGGTGCTGGTAGGGTTGAGTTTTAAGGTCGCGGCGGTTCCCTTCCACATGTGGACGCCCGATGTGTACGAAGGCGCGCCGACGCCCATCACCGGCTTCATGTCGGTGGGCGCGAAGGTGGCCGGGTTTGCCGCGTTGTTCCGGGTGTTCGTGTACTCGCTCGGTTCCATTCAAGGCGAGTGGGTCATGCTGGTCGCCATCATCTCGGCCATCACGATGATCGTCGGCAGCGTGGTGGCGATCTCGCAAACGAACCTCAAGCGCATGCTGGCCTATTCGAGCATCGCCCATGCCGGCTACATTCTCATCGGCGTGGCGGCGGGCAATGAACTCGGCGTGTCTGGCGCAGCGTTCTATCTCATCGCCTACCTGTTTACGAACCTGGGCGCGTTCGCCGTGTTGACGGCAATGGCGCGCCGCGCTCCGCAGAGCGAAGATCAAACGTATCGGACTTATCGCGGCCTGTATAAACGCAGTCCCGGCCTGGCCATCATGATGGCGATCTTCATGCTGAGCCTGGCGGGCATTCCGTTGACGGGCGGCTTTATCGGAAAGTACCTGGTGTTTGCGGCGGCGATTCAGGCCCAGCTGGGGTGGCTGGCGGTCATCGCGGTGGTGACTAGCGTGATTTCAGCTTTCTTCTATTTGCGCGTGGTGGTGGATATGTTCATGCGCGACGCCGAACCCGAGCACGAAGTGCAACCGGCGCATTATCGCGCGCTCGATTTTACCGTGGGCCTCTCGGCGTTGGGGGTGGTCGCGCTGGGCATCGTGCCCGGGATAGTGATCACCGTGGTGCAGGCTGCGGCGCAGTGGTTTATGAGCGGTGTGCAGTAACGTGGTGCGTGGTGCGTCAATGAATACTCCCTTGCTCGATTTCGATGAGCAAGGGAGTATTGTTTTTTTGGCTCTTCCGACTTCAACGGGAATCGCTCCCGCTGGATGGGTACATCCAGCGCTTGGGAGTGGCGGATGTACCCATCCGCCGGGAGCATCTGGCAATAACCCTGCTCAAGTCGGATGAGCCTGTTTTTTGATAGATTACGCGCTTACGCGATGTGCAGCACCGCCGTCCGGGTCTTGCCCTTGATGCGCTCCGTGC
>PMCF01000369.1 GCA_003154115.1 Anaerolineae bacterium | reverse complement strand
TCACCGAGCTGGCGTGGCACAGCCTGTTCGTGCGCAACATGTTCATCGTGCCCAAGAGCAACGACGAATATCGCCGCCACATCCCCGACTTCACGGTGATCGCCGCGCCCGGCTTCAAGGGCATCCCGACGATCGACAGCACCACCTCCAACACGTTCATCGTGCTCAACTTCGAGCAGCGGATCTGCCTCATCGGCAACACGGCCTACGCCGGCGAGATCAAGAAATCGATCTTCACGGTGATGAATTACTTGATGCCGTTGAAGGGCGTCTTGTCCATGCACTGCTCGGCGAATATTGGCCAGGCGGGCGATACGGCGTTGTTCTTCGGCCTGTCGGGCACGGGCAAGACCACGCTGTCCGCCGATCCGACGCGCGGCCTCATCGGCGACGACGAGCACGGCTGGGGCGACGATGGGGTATTCAACTTCGAAGGCGGCTGCTACGCCAAGGTGATCGAACTATCGGCCAGCGCCGAGCCTGAAATCCACGCGACCACCCATCGGTTTGGCACCATCCTCGAAAACGTAGTGTACGATCCCGTTACCCGCCTGATCGATCTGGACGATGACTCGATCACGGAAAATACGCGTGGTTCCTATCCACTGGAATTCATCGGCAATGCCGTGCCCGAAAAGCGCGGTGGGCATCCCAAGAACATCATCCTGCTGACGTGCGATGCGTCGGGCGTCATGCCCCCGATCGCCAAGCTCACACCCGATCAAGCGCTGTACCAGTTCATCAGCGGCTACACCGCGAAGATCGCGGGCACCGAAGCGGGCCTGCGCGATGAACCCGAGATCACGTTCAGCGCGTGCTTCGGTGGGCCGTTCATGGTGCATCATCCGGCGGTGTATGCGGATTTGCTCAAGCACAAGATTCAACACTACGGCGTGAACTGCTGGCTGGTGAATACCGGCTGGGTGGGCGGGCCGTATGGCATCGGCAAGCGCATCAGCATCAAGTACACGCGCGCCCTGCTCAATGCGGCGCTGACCGGCGCCCTGTTGAATGAAGAATACTATATCGATCCGGTGTTCGGCTTCGCAGTGCCCAAGCACTGCCCCGAAGTGCCGGACAGCGTGCTCGATCCGGCCAGCGCCTGGCCCAGCCGAGACGAGCACGATCGCAAGTATAAGGAACTGGCGTCGAGGTTCGTGGAGAACATGAAGAAATTCAGCGACCAAACGCCGGAGGAAGTGATCGCGGCGGGGCCGAAAGTCTAAGCCCCCGCAACTTTCTTCACCTGCATCACCGCCCGACCTCATGAAACACCAAAGGTCGGGCGGTTTTCTGTCTCCGTGCGCCCTATCCGCCTGAACCGTCTATACTTCCTGCATCCCCTCTCCAAAGGATCAGCATGTCCACCGAGAGCAGCACAGACGACCAAGCCAACCTGCTCGACAAACAACCAAACAATCTGCGCACCCTGCGGACCAATATGAAGGCGTAAGTGGCGTTTGTCGTCGGGATTGTGCTCTTGATTTTAAGCGTGCTGGTGGTGCACGGTATGTTTGGAATCTTACTGGCCGTGCTGGGCGTGGCCGGCCTGCTGGACAGCGTGACGGCGCTGGCCAAGCGAGCGGGTATCGATGGCCAGATTGCAGAATTGCAGAAGAGATCGAAGAGTTGAAGTCAGCGGAGGAAGAGAAAGAACGAACAAGCGCCACGTTTGCTTGACAAGGGGTGTACACTGAAGACAGATAATGGCGAGGGCGTTGGGCGACTTGCTCAACAGACTTAACAGGAGCAACCTATGCGCTTCCAACTACGACTCTGCCGAGCAACAGGGTTGGCGCTAAATCTTGCGCTGGTATTTGTTGTCGGCTGTAGCGCGCCCCCGGTAACCCCAGCCCCACCGCTGGAGGTGACACGCGTTGTTCAGGTGACGCGCCTGGTTCAAGCTCCACCCCTCGAAGTGACACGGATCGTTCAGGCCCCACCGGTTGAAGTGACGCGCCTCGTTCAAGTGGCACCCGTGGTCGAAGTGACGCGCCTGGTTCCGGGCCAAGCGGTTGAAGTGACGCGCCTGGTTCAAGTGACCCGTCTCGTTCAGGTGGCACCGCTGGTCGAAGTGACACGCCTCGTCGTCATTCAATCCCCGGCGATTGAGACTCCGCCGCCCCCTGCTCCAACTGCGGCACCGGCGCCGACCGCCGCACCGGCGATACCGGCTCCTCCCGTCGCCACGCCCACTGGCCCCACGGCCGTGCCCGCTGGTAGTGACGCGCTGCTGGTCTGGTACGATTTCGAAGGGGCGTTCTTGACTTCGCGTTCGATTGCCGATCGGTCTGGCAACGGGAATGACGCGCAGGTGAGTGGATCAGTCGGCGTCGCCGCAGGCCTTGCCAGTGACCAGGCGCTGTCTTTGTCCGGGAATGGCTATATCCAGGCCCAGAGCAATCCGGTAGCCGGGAGAAGCACCTTTTCCTTCTCCCTGTGGTTCAAGACCGATCATCCGGAGGATAACTACAAATTGGCCAGTGCCGCCTGGTGGAATGGCGGCCCCGCTTCAGGCTGGATCCTGGCGACCCATATCCCCGAGTTCTGGAGTGAAGACACCCGCAGCCTGTATTTGCCCGATCTGGTCAACGCGGACAATCATTTCTCCGCCGGCGAATGGATACACGAGGTCGTCACTTACGATGGCAACCGGATCAAAGAGTACACCAACGGGCAATTAGTGAATGACTGGCCCGCGACCGGCGCCGCCGTCGGGCAAGGGCGTCCGATGGTCGTGGGCGGCTGGCCCTCGTATTCCGCGTATAACTTCCAGGGAAGCATCGACCAATTCCAGGTGTTCAGCCGGGCCCTCGCCGCGTACGAAGTTCAAGCGCTCTACACTCAAAGATAAGGGCGCGGCTTTGCTCTAGCGTGCCGCCCTGCCCTGCGCAGAACCCGCCGCGAAATTCAGGGAACACTTGAAACAGTTTACGACGATACGACCACGCCGCTTTATGGCCTTATCCTGAGACAGGAAACAAGCATACCCTACAATGACTTCTCCCTGGCCGTCCCGTTTCCGAGTAGAGGGCGTGAGCCTGTCCGGGCAGCGGCTTGGTTAGAGCGAGAGTCTACATCACGGTCAACGATCGGCGTAGCTTCTACGACACAGAGGCGTGCGACTTGCCACCCGATAATCGGCAAGACAACTCACCCGTCCCTCACGGCACCCAGAGCACTCAGGAGGATTTCACATGGCAGACATTACGACCAAACAAGCACAAGCAGTTCTTGAGGCCGCCCTCAAGAAAGCCGAAAAAATCAAAACGAAAATGGACATCGCGGTAGTTGACGCCGGTGCGAATCTCAAAGCGTTCATTCGAATGGATGACGCCTTCCTGGGGAGCATTGATATTGCGATTAAGAAAGCCAAAACAGCGCGGATGTTTAATATGCCTTCCGGGGACCTGGGCAAGTTATCGCAGCCTGGAGCATCGCTATATAATATCGAACATTCCAACGACGGACTGATCACGTTTCCCGGTGGCGTCCTGTTGAAAAACAAGGAAGGCGTCATCATCGGCGCGGTGGGGGTGTCAGGTAGCTCCGTAGAAGATGACCATGCAGTGGCGACGGCCGGAGCGGAAGGTATCGGTTAGCCGCTCAGTTGATAAAGGTTTAAGCAAGCAATGTCGGCCTGCCCCCACGGGTGAAGGCCGACTGTCGATCACGAACTAACGCAGCCAGAACGCCCGATCCTCAACAGGGATCGGGCGCTCTGGCTTGTTGTCCGGCGCGTGCAGACCTGGCAGGTTTCCACCCCATGATCTGGTCAGTCTGCCCGGCGGCATTGGCTCGCGGTGAGCAAGGGCTGATCATCACCGGGAAACCTGCCACCCAATTTTTGCGCAAATTGGGCTACATTTCATCGACCGACTTTGAGGTTAGCCTATGTGTTTTCAGCATCTCGTTTGGAAACCTCCCACTGGAAGGTCAAATTGGCGAAGAAGATCGCGTCGGTCTCCCACTTGGAGCGATTAACGCAACACGGTAGCGTGTTGGCCGGATGAATTGTCGGCTAATTTGCGCAAAAATTGGGTGCCAGGTCTTGACCGACACCGTTGTTTGTTCAGCCGATCAGGGATCAGGGGTTCAATTGCGGATGGAGCAAAGCACGTCCTGACTGCATTTTATCTAATCCGCGCCCAACGCTTCATTTCAATCCCACCACCCTGTCGTTATCTAGAGGCTTCACGCAACGGGAAATCTTCGGGGTCAAGCTAGCCGTCGAATGCGGATTAGATAACGCACCACCGCGCAAGCCTTAACATCTATCACACAGCCGGAACGCCTGATCTCAGTTAGGGATCGGGCGTTTTATTTGTGGGTGACATTCGCGGGTGTTGGACATGACAAACGTCATAAGACCACGCCGGTTTATTGCCTTACACTGGGGTAGGAAAACAAGAATGCCCGCAAGGTCATTGAGACCCAGCACCGTCGCCGCCGGGCAAAACAACATCAGCCACAGCTGCACCAAATAATGACTTCTCCCTAGCCGTCCCGCCTCCGAGTAGAGGGCGTGAGCCTGTCCGGGCAGCGGCTTGGTTAGAGCGAGAGTCTACATCACGGTCAACGATCGGCGTAGCTTCTACGACACAGAGGCGTGCGACTTGCGCCCGATAATCGGCAAGACAACTCACCCGTCCCACACTGCACCCATGGCACTCAGGAGGATTTCACATGGCAGACATTACGACCAAACAAGCACAAGCAGTTCTTGAGGCCGCCCTCAAGAAAGCCGAAAAAATCAAAACGAAAATGGACATCGCGGTCGTTGACGCCGGCGCGAACCTCAAAGCGTTCATTCGAATGGATGACGCCTTCCTGGGGAGCATTGATATTGCGATTAAGAAAGCCAAAACAGCGCGGATGTTTAATATGCCTTCCGGGGACCTGGGCAAGTTATCGCAGCCCGGAGCATCGCTGTATAATATCGAACATTCCAACGACGGACTGATCACGTTTCCCGGTGGCGTCCTGTTGAAAAACAAGGAAGGCGTCATCATCGGCGCGGTGGGTGTGTCAGGTAGCTCCGTAGAAGATGACCACGCAGTGGCGACGGCCGGAGCGGAAGGTATCGCGTAGCCGCTTAGTTGATAAAGGTTTAAGCAAGCAATGGGTCGGCCTGCCCCAGTGGGGCAGGCCGACTGTCGATCACGAACTAACACAGCCAGAGCGCCCGATCCTTAACTGGGATCGGGCGCTCTGGCTTGTTGTCCGGCGCGTGCAGACCTGGCAGGTTTCCACCCCATAATCTGGTCAGTCTGCCCGGCGGCATTGGCTTGCGGTGAGCAAGGGCTGATCATTACCGGGAAACCTGCCAGGTCCTGACCGACACCGTTGTTTGTTCAGCCGATCAGGGATCAGGGGCGTCAGGGATCAGGGTTTCAACTGCGAGAGCCGGGGGAAAAACAACACCGAAACCCGTAGTGGTCGTAACGACTAGCAGGGTGATTGACGCTGCGGCACGCACAACGCGCGTAGCCTCGATCGTCGTCCCAAGACCCGCCCCGCACCACCCGCGGGCCATCGCCCTCAAGTTTTTCACGTCCATCATCAGCGCGATATGGATATTCTTTCCTAATGGATGAGGTCCATTGCCAGACGTTGCCGACCATGTCCAGGCAACCATACGGGCTGAGACCTTCCGGGAAAATCCCGACGGGCGTTGTGCTGCCAATACCTAACTCAGAACTGTTGCACTTCGTCTCATCCCAGTTATCGCCCCAGGGATAGGCGCGCTGATCGCGATCGCCTCGGGCGGCCTTCTCCCATTGCGCTTCGCTGGGCAAGGTGATGGTCTGGCCCGTCACCTTCGCCAGCCAGCGGCAATAGGCCAGCGCGTCATGCCATGAGACGTTGACGACCGGATGGTTCTCCAGGCCGCGCGGAACTTTACCGTCTTCCCAATGTTGCGGCGCTGGCTGCTGTGCAGCCTCGACAAACAATTTATATTGCGCATTGGTGACAGGCACTTTAGCAATCTTGAACGCAGGCAGGTGTATACGCTGAACGGGCTTGCCATCGTATTGACCTTTACCGCCCATCCAGAATTCACCTTCCGGCACATCCACCCACACCGGCTCGCCATAGGGCAAGCGCCAGAAGGCCGGCTGTGTGCCGCTGCCGCTTTCAATGCGGCCCAGCGCTTCGGCTGCGGCAGCCCGGCGGCGAATTAAGGCTGGCAGGTCGCTTGAGGTACTCTGCGAGCCGCGTTTCTTGTCTGGCGCAGATCGACGCAGCGGTGTCTCAAACTCTTTGCGCAAGCGGCGCTGCACCTCGGCAAACAAGTCACCGCTCACGCGGGCAGTGGTCACGTCGCGTAAACATTCGGCGGCCAAGACCAGATTGTAATACGGCTCCGGCTCTTCGGCGCAATCCATGACAGCCTGAATCAACGCCGTCACGCGCTGCTTGCCTTGCATCGACAGGTAGCCCGCTTCCAACAGCACCACCTCACGCCACCAACTATCCCCCGCGATTTTCAACGTGTAGGGAATGTAGTCCGCTTTGTCAGACACGGCCCGCGCCGCCAGATGTTCTTGAAAGGTGAGATGGTTAAAGGCGTAGAGGCCCTGCCCGCGTTCGGTGAGCAAACCGCTGCGCTCGTTGATTAAGTGCAAGAAAGCCTCGGCGGCCTTGCGGGCTTGCTGATCGTCTTTCAACATCTCCTGGAAGCGCTGGTTTAACTGTCGCCGCAGTTCATCTGCTTCGATTTCGCGGGCACGTTGTTCCATCAACCATAAGGCAATCGGCTCCAACAAGCTGCGACGATCACCGGCATCCAATTCGCGTCCGGCGACCGTCATGCTGGCCGGCAGGCCCTTCGCCACATCCCAATGACTCAGTAAGACTTCAATCGCTTCCTCGTACAACTCCGCGCGGCGCTCCGGCAGTTGCGCGCGGTAGCGCTGCACCAACGCGATCACCGTGAGCAGCAAGGGGTTCACGGCCAGTTCGCGCACACGTGCGTTGCCTTCAATCGCCTTCAGCAGTCCCTCGGTTTGTTTACTCGCCTGCTGTCGCGTATGGTCGGTCTCGACGCCTTTCGCCAAAGCCATTTCAATCGCGCGATTCCAGTATGTCACAAAGTGCGTGATGTCTTCCCAGGTGAAGTCGCGCACTGTCGTCATCACGTAGTTCTCGCCCAGGCGGGCCGCGTCCGTGTAGCCCATCAGGCGGCTCGTCACCACATAGCGATTACCTGGATAAGCGATGGTGAACTTCTCGACGAGGCGGGCGATGCGATGCCGCGTCGGTAGATCGGCTACTTCGTCCACGCCGTCAAGCAAGACCAGGCATTCGCCCCGGGTCAACCGATCGGCAAAAAAACGTTCCGGCAAGCGGATGTCCTGATTCTCGAAATAGACATTGAGAAAGTCGAGCAGCCATTTCGGCCCGTCGACGCCGGCGGCTTCCTGTTTCTTTTGCACATACACCGCGAAGTCCCGCAGCGGCAGCAAGATGGGAAAGCGCACTTCATCCAATTGCAGACGCGTTTTGATAAAATCCCCTTCGCCTTTCGCATCCCGCGCAAAGGTCAGCGCCAGATACTTCAGCAGCGTCGTCTTGCCGCAGCCCGGATCGCCCAGCACAACTAAGCGCGTGTGATCGTGCAGCGCTTCCTGCACTTTCACCTTGACCTGTTGCACCGTCTCGCGCAGGCGGCCCTCCATCATCCGGCCCATCCGCTGCGCTTCCCCCGGCGCGAGGTGGCCCATTTCGTCGATCCACTGCTGTTCGTCGATGACCGTGCGCTTCTCGGTGGCGGTCAGGGTGATGTAGATTTCTTCCAGTTCGATGCTGACCAGGCCGCTCGACGAGCGAATGCCCTGCAATTGCAAATGACTATTGTCATCGATCACGTGCTTGAGGTAACGCGTCAGAGCCTCGTCGGCCGGAAGCGCAGGCGCGGCCTGCGCACCAATCTGAATGTTTCCCTGTACCGTGCTGCCCGACAGCACCACGCTGCCATTGCTGGCAGAAATCGTCTCATGGTGAGTTTCGATCCTGTCCCGCCCCACCATATCGCCGTGCACGTTCACTTCGTGCGCAGTGATGTTGTTCCCGCCGCTCACGACCAATGTGCTGCCCACGTTGCCCACTTCCTGCCGCAGCCTTTCGACGAACCAGGCGCGATCGTCGACGGACAGGCCGGCCTGTATGGTTTCCTGCGCCTCGACTTTCTGCACCACGAGGTCGAGCGCCTCGATCAATTCGGCGTGATCGGCGGCGGTGGCGGCCAATTGGCGGGCCGCATCTTCTTCATCGGCCCAGCTCTGCACGGCATTGGCGATGAGGTTGACGCCCACGCCGGCGCCCAGCGAATACAGCAGGCCCACCGCGGCGAGGTCGCCGCGCGCCACCGCCTCGGCGATGGGATACAGCGCCGCACCGGCCATGCCGAAATACAGCGTGTGCGCACCCGCCCGATTGAGCAGGTTTTTCGGCTCGGCGTCCCAACTTTGTTGGGACGCCCAACGCTGCAACCGTGACTTCGCTTCAGCGATCCAATCCGGTAACGAGAGTGACATAGGTCCTCCGTGTAAGTTGTGGCGGCTCGCGCTGGGCCACCTCGCGTGAACAAAGCGCGAGCCTCTTCTATTTTCGCCCGCTGCCAGCCTGCGCAGCGGCCAGGGCCTGGGCCGGCGCAGCCAATCGAAGCGTACTGCGCCGCGCAGCCGGTTTACTTCCCCGGCCGCTCCCAGCCCTCGTCCCCGAGGGCGATCCCC
>PMCF01000417.1 GCA_003154115.1 Anaerolineae bacterium | reverse complement strand
CGTCGCGGACCAGGCCATCGAGCGCTATGACCAATGGCATCAACAGTATCTTCAACTACGTGCACAGGCGGCGCAGTTTGATTGGCAGACTGGTCAAGTGTGTGATCCCGTACGTCTCCCAGCTAACTTGCAAGCGCTCGCCGACCAGTTCGAACGCTGGGCCGAAGGTACCCAGGCCCACGTCTTGGTCAGTCTGCTGAAACATCAGGCCAGCGCCCTGACGGCCGTGTTACCCCCTCTTCAACAAGCCCTCCAGCCCTTGCCGCAGGCTTGGGGGGTAGAGGCCACTCAGGTGGTCTGCCGACTCTGGCAAGCCTTGCAAGATGGGGCGTTTCCCTTCTGGACGCTGAACCAACGGCATCAGTTGGAACAGGCTATTACCGAAAGTCTAGCCTGGGCCAGTCAGCATCTGGGCGAGCGGCTCACCACTGCCTAATTCCACGCCCGATGCTCGAAGCCCTTCAGCAGGTGGCGTGTTACTCAACCTAAAATGGACAAAGTCCAGATTGGTAATCCGTGATGCGTGATGCAAAGTCGCGCGCCACGCACCCCGCACTACGCACCACGCAGTTTGCCTTTCAGGCTATAATCATCTTCTGTAACCCACTCCATCATTCAGAGGTTCTATCCCACCACAAGATGGGGATTATTCTATGTGCGGCATCTTTGGCATCATCACCGATCGTGAACAACCCCTGGGCCCCATTCTGATCGACGCGGCGCGGCGCTTGTCGTATCGCGGTTACGACTCGGTGGGCTGCGCCACCCTGCACGCCGATCGCACCATCGATCTGCGCAAGGATGTCGGCAAAGTCGACGACGTCGCCGCGCGTCTGGATTTTGCGGCGATGACAGGCCGACGGGGCATCGTGCAGCTGCGCTGGGCCACGTTCGGTGTGCCCTCGCAGATCAACGCGCAGCCGCATCTTGATTCAGCGGGCGAGATGGTCGGCGCGCACAACGGCAACGTCGTCAACAATGTGGAGCTGCGGCAGCAGTTCAGCGCCGAAGGCATGATCGTGCGTTCGATGAATGACGGCGAGTCGTGCGTACACGCCGTCGAGCGCCATCTGCGGCGCGGTTGTGACATGGTCGAAGCGATCCGCCGCGCCTACGACGATCTGGAAGGCGATTATGCTTTCGTGATCGGGCGTGCCGACGACGATCGGTTGTACGCCATCAAGAAAAGCTCCGGCCTGGTGGTCGGTCTCGCCGACGGCGCCACCTGCATCTCATCCGATCTGCCCTCGATCTTGCCGCTGACCAGGCGCATCATGCGCGTCAACGATGGGGAGATCGTCATTCTCCATCCCGATCGGGTGGAGCTGATCCGCGTGGCCGATGGCGAACCCATTGCGCGAGAAGCTGAAGAAATTGTCGAGAGCATGGCGGCGGCCCAAAAAGGCGGCTATGCCCATTTCATGTTGAAAGAAATTCACGAGCAACCGCAAGTCGCGCGGGAACTGCTGCACCTGCTTAACGCCTCAGCTCAGGTCGCGCCGTTTCTCGATCGGCTGGCCAACGCCCGGCAGTTATACCTGATCGGCTGTGGCACCAGTTATCATGCGTGCCTGTTAGGAGCCGTGTATCTGGCGCAGCTGGCTGGTCGCCCGGCCATTCCCATCCTCGCGCCGCAATTCATCCCGCAAGGCTTGCCCACTGTCGGCCCGGACGATGTCGGCGTGTTCGTCAGTCAAAGCGGTGAGACGAAAGATGTCTTGAACGCCTTGTATGCGGCGCGCCAACGCGGGATGACCGTGTTGAGCCTGGTCAATGTGATCGGCTCCACGCTGATGAAAGAGAGCGAGATTGCTCTGCCCATGGCCTGCGGCTATGAGATCAGTGTGCCAGCCACCAAGACCTTCACCAATCAAGTGCTGGCCTTTCTCTATCTCGCGCTGCGGCTGGGCAAACATGCGACGGCCGAGTTAGCGCGGCTGCCCGATCTCATTCAAGAGACGCTGACGGCCGCCGAACCCCAGGTGAACGCCATCGCGCCCGAGCTGGCGGCGTGGGACGATCTCTACTGTCTCGGTTACGGCGCGACGTATGCGATTGCGCTGGAAGGCGCGCTCAAGCTGAAAGAGATCACCTACGCGCACTGCGAAGGCATGCTCTCGACTGAGTTCAAGCACGGGCCGCTGTCGGCCGTGCGCGAAGGTTACCCGGTGATTTTCGTCAGCGGGCCGGACGATGTGCCCCTGCTAGTCAGCGGCATCAACGAGACCGCCTGCCGCGGCGGACACACGATCGCCATCGGTGAAGACGACGATCGCCTGCGCGCCAACGCGCAGACGCTGATCGTCTTGCCGTCGAGCGGGCCGCTGCTGAGTCCGATCTTAGCGGTGCTGCCGCTGCAACTGTTATCCTATCAACTGAGCGTGGCGCGTGGTTACGATCCCGACTTCCCGCGCAATTTGAGCAAGACGCTGACCGTGGATTGAACGTGGTCGTGAAATAGCCTGCGCATGCAAGCTGTTTTGGGCTATCATTCAAGTACGTTCGCAGCAGAGCAATTACAGGAATAAAGCCATGAATCCGACATCCACCCCGGCTACGATTACAGTCAATTTAACCGATCTAGAAAACCTTATCCGCCGCGTTGTACGTGAAGAACTCACGCGCCAATCGCGCAACTTGTCGATCCTGGACGACTGGAGTCACGAAGGCCCGGAGGATCCGGCTGGCGACGAACAACTGCTGCGCGAAGCGGTGGAGGTCAGCGAACGCTATCGCGTCGATAAAAGTGGCGGAAAAACCCTGGAAGAATATGAGGCGGAGCTCAATCAAACCGACCGTCAGCCATGACTTACCGGCTTGAGATTACGACTGAAGCGCAAAACGACATGAGTGGCGTGTCCGGCTTTGTGCGCGCTCAGGCAATACAGATCCTCCGCCGCTTGCGTGAAAACCCACGTCCGCCTCGCGCCAAAGAACTCCGTGGCAAAGGCAATTTCTATCGCATCTGGCTCGCTCGCAAATGGCGCATCGTCTATGAAATTGATGATGAAGCCAGACTGATCATCATCTTGCGTGTCCGCTTGAAAGAACAGATCGATTACGATAGCGTGTGAGTAGCCGATGAAACTCGTCGCCGTCGATCACCTGCGCTGCATCGAAGCGGCTTCCGACGCGCAGAGCCATAGCTATGCCACGGGGGACGCTTCAAGGAACATCCCCATGAAAATCAGACCGACGTTGATCGTGTCACCGTTATTGATCGTCTTCGTCCTGTGGGCCGTGTTGAATCAATCGGCTGCGCGGGGAGCGCCATCCCGTTCTCCAGAGGTGCTTAATCCCTTCCCACCGGCGCAGCCCGTCCGCTTGATCTTCATTCATCACTCTGAAGGCGAGAATTGGCTAGCGGATGACAATGGTGGACTGGGGGTGGCACTGCGCGACAACAATTACTTCGTCAGCGATACGAATTACAACTGGGGCCCGATCGATCAGTCCCTCGGCGGCACGATCGGCGATCATACCTACATCCCCGATTGGTATAGCTGGTTCACCGGCCCACATCGCGATACCTACCTGGCAGCCCTATACGCAGAAACTGGCCAGCATTCCAACTACAGTCGCCTGACGACCAATCCCGGCGGCCTTAACACCATCATCCTATTCAATTCGAGTTATCAGAACTCCAATCTAGACGGGAATACTTACGACGCGCCGGCCGCTCATGCTGATAATAAATCCAGCCTCACCGTGGCGAATGCCAAACGGATCTATCTCGATCTGCTCCCCTACTTTGCCGCACATCAAGACAAGTTATTCGTCGTCATCACCGCGCCGCCCCTGATCGAAAGCGCCACGACGCCGATCAACGCGGCCAATGCCCGGGCCTTCAACAACTGGCTGGTCGATAACTGGCTCAGCACTTATCCCTATCAGAACGTGGCCGTCTTTGATTTCTATACGGTGCTCACCACCAACGGTGGCAATGCCGACAAAAACGATCTGGATGCAGTGGGCGGCAATCATCACCGCTTCCGTTATAACGTCATCGAGCATGTGGCCAGTTCCAGCTTCAACTACGCGGCTTATCCCACCCTGGATGGCACCGACAATCATCCTTCGGAGGCTGGCAACGTCAAAGCGATGAGTGAGTTTGTGCCGCTGCTCAATATCTACTACCACCGCTGGCAGACCTCGTTGGAGTCGCCCAATCTATCGACCAGCACGAAGCAAGCCAGCGCCGGAAATGTGCAGCCTGGCCAGCGCGTGATGTACACTCTGCTGCTGCGCAACACGGGCACGCTCGACGCCAGCGTCTACTTAACCGACGTTGTACCGAACGGGTTAACGTATGTGCCCAACACGCTCTCGGCCAGTTTCGGCGCAGCCTCCGATTCACTTTCGCCCATGCTCCGTTGGAATGGCGTACTCGCCGTGGAGGTGCAGGTGATACTGCAATACGCCGTCACCGTTACCACCGACTCGACGCAGGCCCTGGTGAACACGGCCATCATTGCGCCGGTGGGCGCGTCATCCATTAAGCGCAGCGCCACCGTCATCGTCAATGGTTACACGCTTCAACTACCTTTGCTCTACAAGAACTGATACTATGAAACTCGTAACGATCGATCAAATGCGCCGCATCGAAGCGGCCTCCGATGCACAGGGTCACACGTATGCGCAGATGATGGAGCGTGCGGGTCGCGCCGTGGCGCGCGTGATCCAGACCCGCTTGGATGTGCGCGACAAAAGGATTCTGGTCCTGGTCGGGCCGGGCAATAACGGCGGCGATGGCCTCGTCGCGGCGCGACACTTACACGACGCGGGTGCTGCGATCAGGGTGTCTATGTTGAAGCCGCGCGAGGATGAACATGTCGCCGCGTTACTTGCGTGCGATGTACCGACCGTAGGTTGGGCGGGGCCGGATGATCGATTGAGGCCATGGCTGGCCGACTGTGACGTGATCGTCGATGCGCTGCTGGGCACCGGTACCGCGCGACCGATTAGCGGCGATCTAGCGGAGTTGTTGATCGCGGTGAAGCAAGCGGTGTCGGCCCGCCGATCGGCTGTGCCTGATCTCGTCGATCCCGCGTGGCCGCCGTCATGGCGTGCCGAGATTGCTTCGTCGGCCTACGGCCTCCTCGCAATGACGACACCTTTGATTGTTGCCGTCGATGGACCCACCGGCTTGAATTACGATACCGGCGCGATCGATCCGCTGACGCTGCCCGCCGATCTCAGCGTGACCTTTGCCTATCCCAAGATCGGCCACACCCGCTTTCCGGGCGCTGAGGTATGCGGCGAATTGATCGTGGTCGACATTGGAACCGATCCGCAGTTAGCGGCCAACGTCGATCGAGAATTGGCCGATCCGGCGTTGATCCGATCGCTCTTGCCGGCCCGCCCGCGCAGCGCACACAAGGGCACGTTTGGCAAAGTGCTCATCGTATCCGGCTCGACGCTTTACACGGGCGCGCCCATCCTGGCGGCCGAAGCGGCCTATCGTGCCGGGGCCGGACTCGTCACGCTCGCCACGCCGCGCGCGATCCATTCGATCATGGCGAGCAAGATCAACGAAGCGACGTTTCTGCCCCTGCCCGATCGCGATGGTGTGATCTCTGAAGAAGCAGCGACCATCATTCTCGCTAAGCTGGCGGACTACACCGTGACGTTGATTGGGCCAGGATTGACCGTCGGGGCGCGCGGCTTCATGGAGTTGTTGCTCGATCGAGCGAGTGGGCCGCTCGTGCTAGATGCCGATGCGTTGAACATCCTGGCGCAGATCGATCACTGGTGGACACGCGTGCCACCTCAGGCAATTTTGACGCCGCATCCCGGCGAGATGGCGCGGCTGACCCAGCTTTCCCTGAAAGAGATTGAGGCCGATCGGGCGAGAGTGGCGATCGGGTGGGCGCAACAGTGGGGACATGTCGTCGTACTGAAGGGCGCGTTCACCGTTATCGCCGCGCCCGACGGTCGATCGATCTTGCTGCCCTTTGCGAATCCCGCACTGGCCACGGCAGGCAGCGGCGATGTGCTGGCAGGCACGATCGCGGCCATGCGCGCTCAGGGCCTGGCCGCATTTGAGGCCGCGCTCTGCGGAGCCTATCTGCATGGCGCTGCGGGTGAAATGGCCCGCCGCGAAATCGGCGCAGCCGGGGTGCTGGCCGGCGATCTGCTCACGCGTTTGCCACCAGCACTAGCGGCGCTCGCCTGACATGTTTTAAGAGGAAGAGGTCGGCGGCGTATTGGGCTGATGTAGCCCGTTTGTAATAGGATTGTGCTTCACGTGTCGCGTCAGATGTTGCTGCGTATAGTTCGATTCGAAGCGTGCTGCGCCCTGCGGATGACTCTCACGTAGGTTGGGATATTGAGGAGCCGGTTTGCGCTGGTATGTTTGGCCTTGCCATGAGGACAAGAGCACTTTCAGCTCTTCCAGCTCTTCATGCTGATTCGCTAGCGCCCGCAGCATCCATTCGTGCGTCTCGGTGATGTGTGCGTGATCTTCTTGCGCGCGCCTCTCCTGCAATTCGGCAATCTGCTTCTGACGCACTTCGGAGATCGTCGCGTACAACAACACGATAGAGCTGACGGCAACGCTCATCGTATTGAGATAACTGTTGATGCCCAGCACCATCACCGTGTTGTTCGCAAACGCAATCAGCGGAATGAGCAAAGCAATCGTGATGAGAATGGTGAAGCGGAATGTCAGGAAACGCACCGGCCAGGGCAGAACGTATTTATCGAGAAAAGCATTGACACGATCAAACATTGCGCGCATTTTCGCTTCCTTTTCCGAGATATGATTGCAGTTGTTCCCTAAACAAAACAACTCCCCGGCCTTATACACAGCTGGGGAGCAAGTCCAGTCATACACTGGATTTATGATTTGGTCGTGGTTTCAGTGGGTTGAGTCGCGGTGGGCCTCGTTTCTTCTTCCGTTCCCGCTAGGCCCTTGCGAAATTCACGCAGGCCCTGTCCCAATTCGCTGCCCAGTTTTGCCACACGTCCGCCGCCAAACAAGATGACGACGATCACCAATATAAGAATTAACTCTGGCGCTCCAATGTCCATGGCGAATCCCCCTTTTCGATAAGCATAGCGCACCTTCTCAACTATCACATTAAGCCGAGCTAAACAGATTCTAAGAAGATCCGGCCACGTCTAAAGAACAAATAAAAACTCTGAAGCCATCTCGGGTTTCAGAGTTTGGTGATCAGGGATCAGCGACTTATTTACGCAGCGGGCGGCTCGGCGGGCGGAGTGACCTCGGATTTCACTTGCGCCGTGCCATGCTTGGCATCTTCAATCGCCTGATTCAAGCGCGCCTTCTGCTCCTCTAACACCACGCGGCTGCGCTCCTGCAATTCCTCAGCACGCTTGCGCGCATCGTCCACCTGATGCTCGGCCTGGACCTTCAATTCCAGGCTCCTCTCCTTAATCTGGCGGCGGGTATCTGGCCCGGATGCCGGAGCCAACAGCATGGCCATCGCCGCGCCCACCAAACCGCCTAACACCAGTCCGGCCAGGAAAGTACCCAGATAATTGAGACGGGAATCGTTGTCGTTCATACTACTTCGCTCCTTTCATGTGCAGTGCTTGAGTCAATTGGTCGTTGAACTTACTTGCCTTTGAATAACACGCGCGCCATTGTTTGCAAGCGGGCCACCGTGGTGGCGGCGCGCACCGAAGGTGCTACAATCTTGCGGCCTACATAGACGGTGGTGCCGCGCGCCGAGTTCACCGTTTCCTGCGCCGACTGGATGAGCGGGATCAATTCTTCGCGAATCAGCGTGATCAACATGATGATCTGATACAAGAGGAACAGGGTCACGCCGCCGATAATCAGCGATTCGGTAGCCAGGAGAATGATCACAATGTCGCGAACCTGGTTGATGATGCCGAGGGCAATCATCCCCACGAAACCGAGCAAGACCAAGACGACGATGACGGCAATGCCAATCCCGATCAGTCTCATCCGGCGCTTCATCTTGCGTTCAGCATCAGTTTGCACAACGGGTTGGTCTTCGTTCATAGTGGCCTCGCACGCATTCTCGCGGGCATTATAGCACGGTTCAACCGGCGCGACCAACCGTCACTCAATAAAACCCTGTCCGATCACGCTATCTTCGTCGAACAACACCAACCCTTGCCCCGGCGTAATGTCGCGCTGGAGTTCGTCAAACTCGATCTGGGCCCGCGTGCCTTGCGGCCGCACTGTCACCAGTGCTTCACGCGCCTTATAGCGAATCTTGGCGCTGGCTCGGAACGGCTCGATCGGCTGTACGCCGCTCACGTAGTGCATGTCGCGCGCGGTACAGTCACGCCGACCCAATTCATGCTTTGTGCCGACAATCACCGCATTGTCAGCCGCCTCGAGGGCAATCACATACAGCGGCTCGCTGGTCGCCACGCCGATGCCTTTGCGCTGCCCGATCGTGTAGAACGGCAAACCGTGATGTTCACCCAGCACTTTGCCCGACGTGTCACGAATCTCGCCGGGGCGGATCGAGCCGGCGGGCGCATGCCGTGTCAGAAAATCGCGATAGTCGCCGTTGGCCAGAAAGCACAAATCCTGGCTTTCCACTTTCTCGGCCACCGGCAAATTGAACTTCTGCGCCAGTTCACGCACCTGCGGCTTGGTCATTTCGCCCAGCGGCCACAGCGCGTGGGCCAGTTCTTTCTGCCCCAGCACGCTCAACACATACGATTGATCTTTTTGCGCATCGACCCCGCGCAGCAATTGATATTGCCCGTTCACTTCACGCACGCGCGCATAGTGTCCTGTCGCCAGATACTGCGCGCCCAGACTCAGCGCTTTATTCAAGAGCAATTCAAAGCGGATCTGTCGATTGCAGATCAGACACGGATTGGGAGTGCGGCCAGCCGCGTACTCGTCGATGAAGTAATCGACCACCGTCGCCTTGAACGAATCGGCGATGTTGATCAGATAGAACGGGATCGCCAATTGATGCGCGATCGAGCGCGCCGTCTCCACATCGGCGGGCGTGCAGCACCGATTAACCCGATCGCTCTGACCGTCGCTCCACAACTTCAGCATGATACCCACGACATCGTAGCCCTGCTCCTTAAGCAAGGCCGCCGCCACAGAGCTATCCACTCCGCCGCTCATCGCCACGACGACACGAGTAGTTGCAGGTGGTTGGTGGTTGGCGGTCGGCAAATCATTCGCCATGTTTTACGCTTCACGCAAACAACTCGCTCACCTTCAGCGCAAACCCTGGCAGCACGTCAGCGCCGGACAATTCATCATCGCCGCTCAGCCGCAGCACCTCATTGCCCGGTCGATAGACGTGTACGCTCTTGGTTTTTGGACTGACCACCCAAACCAGGCGCACATCTGCCGCCAAATACTCGGCGACTTTTTCTTCAACCGCACCCCAGTAATCGTGCGGCGAAACGACTTCTACGGCCAGATCAGGGGCAACAGTTAGAAAACCAGTCAGATCGCTCATACGCGCCAGGCGCTCATTAGATACAAACATGACATCAGCGGCCCGCACCGTATCCGGATCACGCTCGATGAACAGACCGGTTTCAGCGCCGAATACTTCTCCCAACTTGCGCGGCCTAGCAAAGTTCCAAAGCGCGGCCCCCAGCGACATCGCCAACCGTCCATGTTCACCGCCTGCCGGATTCATTGTGATCAATTCTCCTTTCACCAGTTCCCAACGGCCAAGGTGCTCCATCAACAACACATCTTCTGCGCGCAACAACGTCTTGACTTCCATCTTGCACTCCTATCACTGGTCACTCGTCACGGTTTATGCAACACGCGCTACGCATCACGCAATTGCTCCACCACGCGCGGCAGCACATCCAACACCGTCGCAATATCTTCGGGCTTCGTCAAGTGACCCAGCGTCATACGCAGCGAGCCTAGCGCCCAATCGCGCGGCAAGCCCAGCGCAGTGAGTACAAACGATGGTTCCGCTTCGCCCGTCGTGCAAGCCGAACCCGTGCTGACGCAGATGCCCTCTAGATCGAGGGCCATCAGCAGCGTCTCGCCTTCGACACCATGAATGGCAAAGGAAGCGCTGTTCGGCAGACGCCGCGTGGGATGGCCCGTCAGCTGCACCTCAGAAATGCGCTCGAAGACACCCGCCACTAATTGATCGCGCAGCGCAGCAACGCGCGCATTTTCCGTCTCGCGCCGTTCCTGCGCCAATCTCAAGGCTGTGGCCAGTCCGACGATCTCCGCCACGTTCACCGTACCCGGTCGTCGGCCACGCTCGTGCCCACCGCCCGTCAAGGCCGAGATCAGTTCCGTACCCGATCGGACGTACAACACCCCCACGCCCTTGGGCCCATAAAACTTGTGCGCCGACAGCGCCAGCAGATCGACGTTGAGCCGCTCGACGTCGAGATTCAACTGACCGCCCGCCTGCACCGCATCCGTATGAAAAGCGATGCCTCTGGCGCGCGCGATCTTGCCGATCTCCGCGATGGCCTGCACCGTGCCGACTTCGTTGTTGGCGTACATCACNNCTGATCAACACCGTGTCCGATCGGATCGCGCGCCCGATCGCATCGGGCGCGACCATGCCATATTGATCGACCTCGACCAGCGTCACTTCGCAGCCCGACAGCTCACGCAGCTGCTCCACGGTCGCGCCGACGGCGTGATGCTCGATCGGCGTGGTGATGATGTGCTGGCCGCGTTTGGCTTCGCGCGAAGCGCGCGCCGCCAGCATCACCCCGCGCAGCGCCAGATTATCGCTCTCCGTGCCGCAGCCCGTGAACACGATCTCTGGCGGCGTGCAGCCCAGCACCTCGGCCACGGTTTTGCGCGCAGCTTCCAGGCCCTGCTGCGCCTCGCGCCCCACGGCATGAATGGACGACGTATTGCCGAAGTGATCGGCCCAATACGGCTGCATCGCTTCCAGCACGCGCACATCCACCGGGGTGGTTGCCGCGTGATCGAGATAGATTCGACGTTGGGTGTGGGTCATGTTAGTCCTCGTGAAAAGATTGTAGCACGCGGGTATAGGCGCGTCAACGAATGCGCCTGACAAACAGCAATTCTCATTTTGGTTGGATGCTCTCCGCGGATGGACACACGCCGCACTGCACGCACGCCTTGTCCGCCACGTTGTGGCGGAGGCGCGCCGGGCAGGGTGCAAGTGTCCGGCGGCTGGAAGCGATGGATGTCACCATCCAGCGCGAGCATGACAGGTCAAATTGAGAATTGCTGCCCGACAATGCACACAACTGACAGAGCGGCGTAATGGGTGTACAATGCGTCCCACCTCGCTTGATGCAAGGACAAGTTATGCCTCCCAGGAACCCCCACGCCACTGATCCTTTTGATGACGAACCTGAAGATGATTTCGCTGACGAAGAATCGGATGATCTCGGCGACGAGTTAGACGATCTCGACGACGATGATCTCATTGGCCGTTTACCAAACGACGAGCCCTATGGCACGGACGCTGAACCGCTCTTCCGTGATCCCGATGAAGGTCTGCCGCCCGATCAGGCCCGATCGCGCCGCGCCATGCTGGGTGTGCCCGATTTTGACGACGACGAAGATAACGCTCCGCCCACGCCCGCGCGCGCCATGCAGGATGCCATTATCGAACAGGTCAACGATCTGCTGGAGGATGAATGGGAATGGGACGCCGCCGCCGAGAAGGCTTACGAAGCCCTGGCGATCGATCCTACTTACGGGCGCGCGGCCAATGCCCTGCTGCGCTGCTATCTGACGCATAACGCCTTACGCGAAATGCAGCATGTCCTGATGAAGTTGTTTAACCCTGACGACGAGGAACGCTTCAACCAGCGCCATCGCATCGCGGCCTACAGCTATCGCGTTTTAAGCCGCGCCGAATTCTGGCTGGAATGGGACGAAGAGCTGCCGCCGGAATTCGCCAACGTCAAAGAGACGCTGGCGGCCGGACAACAGGCGCTGCGCCGCGCCTACTTCGGCGGTGAAGAGCGTGATCTTAAGGAAGCGCGCGCGCAGTTCAAAGCCGCGCTCGATCGCGTTGCGGATCGAGCGGGGTTGATGTGGTACCTGGCGCGGCTGTATGCCGATAAAGGTTACCTCGCCGACAGCGCAGCCTTGCTCGGCGCGTTGATCGCGGCCAGCCCCGCCCGATCGGATGTCTTGCGCCTCTACGCTGAGATGCTGTGGTGGCGCGATCACAGCTGGCAAGTTCCATGGATTCACTGATCACGCATCACGTTTTACGCTTTACGTTTTGCTCATCACTTATAGGACGTTTTCCATGACCACCACTGACACCAAACGCTACCTTGAATTTCTCACCGACGAACGCAACAGCGCTACGCTCTATTCTGCTCTGGCCGAGGCCGAGAAAAACCCGAAAATTGCCGAGGTCTATCGGCGCCTGGCGGCCACCGAAGAATCTCATGCGAACACGTGGGCCGAAAAACTCAAAGCGGCCAACGTCGCCGTGCCGCCGTTCAAACCCACCTGGCGCACCCGCACGTTGATCTGGGCCGTGCATCGCTTCGGCCCGAACACGGTGCTGCCTTCTTTATCGGCGATGGAAAATCGTGGCACACAAAGCTATATCCAACAGGGCGCACCGGCGGGCATGGCGGCGCAAGAAAAATCGCATGCCCTGCTGATGCGCACGATCAGCCAGACGACGCACGGCGGCATGGCAGGCAGTGCGGTCGCGCAGTTGGAAGGCCGCCACCGATCGGCGGGCGGTAATGCGCTGCGCGCCGCCGTGCTCGGCGCCAGCGACGGGCTACTGTCGAACATGAGCCTCGTTATGGGTGTCGCGGGCGCAGCACTCCATAACAGTGTCATTCTGCTGACTGGCCTCGCCGGTATGTTAGCGGGTTCATGCTCCATGGCGCTGGGCGAATGGATTTCTGTGCAGAGTTCACGGGAACTGTATGAAAAGCAAATTCGCGTGGAAAAAGAAGAGATTGAGACCAACCCCGATGAAGAAATTGAAGAACTCGCGCTGATCTATCAAGCGCGCGGGTTAGAGGAGAACGCGGCTCGTCAATTGGCACAACAGCTCATGAGCAATCACGAGACGGCGCTCGATACGTTGAGCCGAGATGAGTTGGGCATTGATCCTGAAGAACTCGGCGGCTCAGCGTGGGAAGCGGCGATTGCCTCGTTCTTTCTGTTTGCCGTGGGCGCGATCATTCCGGTGTTTCCCTTCATTTTTCTCAGTGGTGCCAGCGCAGTCGTCGCCAGCTTGATCTGCAGCGCGGTCGGCCTGTTCTTGATCGGTACCATCATCACCTTGTTCACCGGACGTACCGTGCTGTATTCGGGCACACGCCAGGTACTGTTCGGATTGGGCGCAGCGCTGGTCACTTTTATCGTCGGGCGGCTGTTAGGCGTGGGCGTCACCGGATAACGAAAGAACAATGGCATGATCCCCAATCACTGGTACATCCTGCTGGAATCGAACGCAGACACTGCACGTTGATTCCGGGCGATGGCACGATCATCCAGTATCGCCGCCGCCGTGAATTGATCGAGAACGCCATCGTTGCTGCTCAAACCCGATCGGCCCTCCGTGCCCGATCACTGGAGAACAATCGCACATGATCCCTGAAATCGATGTGGTTGCAGAAGTACCACCAGACAAGAAAGCTTCGATCCGCAACCTGCCGCGCAACGTGTGGGCCGTCAGCGCGACGAGTTTCTTCATGGACGTATCCAGCGAGATGGTGCTGAACATTCTGCCCTTGTTCCTGGCGAATGTGCTCGGCGTGAAGACCAGCGTCATCGGCGTCATCGAAGGTGTGGCCGAAGCGACTTCGAGCATCTTGAAGTTGTTCTCCGGCTGGCTGTCGGATCGGATGCACCAGCGTAAATGGCTGGCCGTCATCGGTTATGGGCTGTCGGCCCTATCCAAACCGTTCTTCTATTTCGCGACGACCTGGGAAGCAATTGCCGCGGTACGCTGGGTCGATCGGGTGGGCAAAGGCATTCGCACGGCTCCACGCGATGCGCTGATCGCCGATTCGATCGATCCGAAGCAGCGCGGACTCGCCTTCGGATTCCATCGGGCGGCCGACACCGCGGGTGCGTTGGTCGGGCTGTTGATCGCACTGTTCGTCGTGTGGCTGGCGCAAGCCGGCAGCACTGATCTGACAGAGCAAACCTTTCGCACGGTCGTCGTCGTGAGTTTGCTTCCCGCCGTGTTGGCTGTGATCTCATTGGCGTTTGGCGCGCAGGATGTGGCGGTGAAAGGCCAGCGCGCCGCGCCGAAGTTTGCCTTCCGCGCTTTAGGCCGCCCCTTCATGATCTTCATGGTCATCGTCGGCATCTTCACGCTGGGCAATTCGTCCGATGCGTTTCTGGTGCTGCGCGCGCAAGACCTGGGCATGAATGTCATCGGCATCCTGGCGATGGTGGCGACGTTCAACTTGATCTACGCGTTGATCTCCACGCCCGCCGGATCGTTATCCGATCGCATCGGGCGGCGCAAGTTGATCGTCGGCGGTTGGCTGGTCTACGCGTTGATCTATCTGGGCTTTGGGCTGGCGCAGGCCGGCTGGCAAGTGTGGGTGTTGTACGCGCTCTACGGCGGCTACTACGGTATGGCCTATGGCACCGCAAATGCGCTCGTCGCCGATCTGGTTCCGGCGGAACTGCGCGGCACGGCCTACGGCAGTTACAACGCCATCATCGGTTTGCTGGCTTTCCCGGCTTCGGTCATCGCCGGGGTGTTGTGGCAGGGCGTGGGAACGTGGCAGGGTTTCGGTCCATCCGCGCCGTTCATCTTCGGCGGCACGTTGGCCTTGATCGCTGCGGTGTTAATGGCATTCTGGATGCCGAGGATGAAAGCGGTGTCCGCGAAGTGATAAGAATCGGCACGAAAAGCGAAGCAGGTTGGATTTGATGCGTGATGAAAAAAAGACGACTGTGCTCTGTATAGGACCTGCGGAGCACAGTCGTCTTCATATTATGCAGCGGGGCGTTGGTGCTTGATTTCCGTTACGAGATCATCCAGCGTTAAATCGGCAAACAATTGCTCGCGTTCTTTGGTGTAGTCCCCATACCCGGTCGTGAATTGGTTGATGAAGCGCACCGTATTGACCACGCCGATTTCGCGGTACAACACCTTGAGCGCGGTTTGAGTGATTTCGGCTAAGGGCCGTGGTTCGGCAATCATGGTTCAAACTCCTCTGCCAGCTCAACGGGCGATACCACTTTCGTTTTGAGATCCGGCAAGTTTCTGGCTTTTTTCAAGAAACGATCGTCGCAGGTGCAGAAGTAATCAGCCTGGGCTTCTTCGGCTGAGGCCAGATGCAGCGCATCGAGTGGCTTCACGCCAGCCACGGTAAAGGTACGCGCCCTTTGCTCAAGTGAATCCCTCAAACTGACGAAGGCTTTGGCTTTGGCCAGAACCTCGCGTCCATACTCACGTCGACTGAGCTGGGGCGTGCGGTCAATTTCAAAGACCAGCACCTCTGATGAGATCAGCTCCAGCTCACCGGTCTCACATAGGGCCAGTATCCCCAAGATGGCTTCGGCTTCCAGTGCCACACGGATCTGGTTCTTATTATCCAGAGGACGTTGTAGACTACAGGCGTCCAGGTAAATCTTCATATCTCAAGTATAGCACCGCTCAGAGGTTGTGAATTTATTGTCTG
>PMCF01000143.1 GCA_003154115.1 Anaerolineae bacterium | reverse complement strand
GCCTTCCAGAAGCCGATGAAGGACGGCGTGGCGCTGCTCAACACGATTCAAGATGTGTATCTTGATCCCAGCGTGACGATTGCGTAAACTCTAGAATCTTTCAACCTCACCGAGAATGCCCCGCCGGTTAAGTGACTGGTGGGGCGTTCTGCCTCACGTGGATACATCATGAACGATCGGTCTTTCCTCACGAAATTTGCCTGGTTGTCGATTGGGGCCGCGCTGGCCACCATTACCTTGAAGACGTTGGCGTTCTTACTGACCGGCTCAGTCGGTCTGTTGTCGGACGCAGCGGAATCCGTGGTGAATCTCGTCGGCGCGATCGTCGCCTTGGTCATGCTGACGATCGCGGCTCGTCCAGCGGATGAGAGTCACGCCCACGGCCATAGCAAAGCCGAGTATTTTTCGAGTGGCATCGAAGGCGTGCTCATTATCATCGCCGCGATCAGCATTGCGCTGGCGGCGATCAGCCGCTTGTTGAATCCGCAGCCGCTGGAAGCAGTGGGCGTCGGATTGGTCGTGGCAGTGGCCGCTTCGGCGATCAACTTTTTTGTGGCGCGCGTCCTGGCGCGAGCGGGCAAGCAATACAACTCGATCACGCTGGAGGCCGATGCCAAGCATTTGATGACGGACGTATGGACTTCGGCGGGCGTCATTGGCGCTGTGGCGGCCGTGGCCGTGACCGGCTGGGAGCGGCTCGATCCGATCGTTGCGCTCGTGGTCGCGGTGAATATCCTCTGGACGGCGTACGGCTTGCTGCGCCAATCGGTGGCCGGTTTGATGGACGCCTCCTTGCCGGTCGAGGAACAGGCCGCCGTCGCGAAAGTGCTGGATAGTTACAAATCACAAGGGGTGGAATATCATGCCCTGCGCACCCGTCGGGCAGCCGCGCGACGTTTCATTTCATTCCATCTACTGGTGCCGGGTTCATGGACTGTGCAGCGCGGACACGCGGTGCTGGATCAGATCGAAAACGAGATTTGCCAAGTGCTGCCGGGCGCAGAAGTCACGGCGCATCTGGAACCGCTGGAAGATCCGGTGTCCTTTGAAGACAAAGGCTTGAATCACGCGCACCACTAACTCACGCATCACGTTCAGCAGAGTGCCATGTTCAGAATCGGCGACTTTTCTCAACTCGGTCAAGTATCGATCCGCACACTACCGTTGACGGAGTAAGCGTCGCCCTGGATATGAACTGACGACCGTCTCGACTTATCGTCGAGACGATTTTATTTTGCCCCTTGACTCTCACACTACGTGAGGGTGTAAAACTGACGTAGAAAATCGACGAGGAGATGAAACGATGGCGAATCAAGAACTGCATGTTATTTTTGGAGCAGGCCCGGTGGGGCAAGCGGTCGCGCGGGAATTGACGAAGCGCGGCAAGACGGTGAAGATGATCAATCGCAGCGGCAAAAAACCGGCGGGCGCGCCAGATAGCGTGACTATCGTCGCGGGCGATGTGTTCGATGTCAATGTAGCGAAGGATCTGGCAAAAGGCGCGACGCACGTTTATCAATGCACCAATCCGCCGTATGACAAGTGGCCCGAGCAGTTTCCGCGCTTGCAGGCCAATACCTTAGAGGCCGCAGCCAGTGCCGGGGCGAAATATATCGTAACCGACAACCTGTATATGTACGGTGATACGAACGGCCAACCGCTGCGTGAAGATTTGCCGTATGCGGCGCACACGCGCAAAGGAAAAGTGCGCGCGGAGATGGCCGAGTCTGTCATGGCGGCGCATCGATCGGGCAAGGTGCGCGTGGCCGTGGCGCGGGCTTCCGATTATTACGGGCCGCAAGCGACGAATTCGGCGTCAGGCGATCGGATGTTTGGTTTTGCCGTGCAGGGCAAAGCGGCCAGCGTTCCAGGCAACCTGGATATGCCTCATACCTATACCTACGTTCCTGATTTTGCGCAGGCACTGGTGATTCTGGGTGAGCGCGACGAGGCACTAGGGCAGGTGTGGCATGTGTCGAATGCTGAGACCTTGACCACGCGCCAGTTCGTGACGTTGATCTACGAGGAACTCCAGCAGTCGCCCAAGATGAGCGGCATGGGCAAGCTCATGCTGCGTATCGGCGGCATCTTCATTCCGATGGCGCGTGAAACCATTGAGATGTTATATGAATTCGAGGAGCCCTTTGTGGTCGATAGCAGCAAGTTTACAAAGACGTTCGGTGTGCAGGGCACGCCGTTGCGCGAAGCGATCAAGACGACGGTGGCGTGGTACAAGCAGAATCAGCACGCTTGATGGCAAATTTTATTACACATGGTACAACTTAGAAGGTCGTTTACAATTCTAAGAATGGGCAACAAGGAGAAAGATGGCAAACGAAATGCAAAATAAGATCGTCATGATCACCGGCGCGACTAATGGTATCGGTTTAGAGTCGGCTAAGGCGCTGGCCGGGATGGGCGCGACGATCGTCGGGGTAGGGCGCAATCCGCAGAAGTGCGCCGCTGCGGCCGCGCAGATCACGAGCGCGACGGGCAATGCGAAGGTGGAATTCCTGGTAGCCGATTTATCGGTGCAGGCGCAAGTGCGACAGTTGGCCGCGGCTTTCAAGCAGAAATACAATCGGCTCGACGTACTGCTTAACAATGCCGGTGGATTTTTTGCCAAACGCGAAGAATCGACCGAGGGCATGGAGATGACGTGGGCGTTGAACCATCTCAATTACTTCCTGCTAACGGATCTGTTGCTAGACGTATTGAAGACCAGTGCTCCGGCGCGCGTCGTGAATGTGTCTTCCGGGGCGCATACGGGAGCGAAGCAGATCAACTTTGACGACGTTGAGTTTAAGAAGGGTTATAGCGGTTGGACGGCATATGGTCAATCGAAGTTAGCCAACGTGATGTTCACGTATGAACTGGCGCGACGCCTGGACGGGACGCGGGTGACGGTCAATGCACTGCATCCCGGCTTCGTGGCGACCGGCTTTGGCCACAACAACGGCGGCTTGATGCGAACCGGTATGAATGTCGTGCAGAAGATCGCAGCTAAGAAGCCAGAACAAGGGGCCGCGACCAGCATTTACCTTGCCTCTTCGCCGCAGGTGGAAGGCGTGACGGGGAAGTACTTCTCGGATAGCAAGGAAACCAAATCGTCATCTGCTTCGCTCGAGGTGAGCGCGCAGCAGCGCTTGTGGGCGTTGAGCGAGCAGATGGTTACGCAGCGCGTGGCAGCGTAGTTGACGGGCAAGCCCGGTGCTGATCCGCTGTTGCAGATTACCGAACCTGTCGTGGTTGGCACAAATCCGGTGTCCGCCACGCAGCGGCGGCGGCTCACTAGAGCAATTTCCTAAAAGGTTTACGCTCCTGCTGGATGGGCACATCCAGCAGGCTGTGGCGGATGTAGCCATCCGCCGTGAGCATTGGCGTAAATCAAAACGGAATCCGATCTAGGTGCCCACCCAACCGCCGAGGGTCAACCCTGACGTCTACCGGCTGCAGCGGGAGCCAGTCGTAATGAGACATGTCCGTTTCTATCCCGCAAAGCGTGTCCGCTTCGCCGCAGGCATCCGTTGACCGCCTTTATCCGGCTGCACGCCGTGTTGGGCCGCTTTTCAACTGCTACTGTCCGGGTTGCCAG
>PMCF01000446.1 GCA_003154115.1 Anaerolineae bacterium | reverse complement strand
GCGCTATGCCATGCACGAAGTGCTGCGTGACTTTGCGCGCGAGGAACTGATCGCCAGCGGCGCTGAAGCTGTCACGCGCGATCGCCATGCCGAGTATTTTTCACAATGGATGGCTGATTGCAATTCGCGGTTACTCGGTCCCCGACAGGTGGAAATGTATACGCAGCTGCATCTGGAATTCGGCAATCTGCGCGCGGCATGGCACTGGGCGATCGAACAACGTGCCGGGGCCTGGCTCGATCGGATGGCTGACACTTTGATGCGCTATTGCGATCGCTACGGCCTTTATCAGGTAAGCGAAGCCTTATTCAACAACGCCGCCGAGCTATCACTAAAAGCCCGCGCGCGCCTGGGTGGCATGCTGCGGGTTTCCAGCGACAATGCCCGCGCTCAAGCCATTCTGGAAGAAGTGCTGAAACAGCCGAGCGACGATCACAGCGACCGGGCTTATTGTCTGTTGTGCCTGGCGGACATACACGGGGCGCAAGGTCAGTGGGCCGAAGCGGTGCGCCTGTACGAGCAGAGTCTGCTGGCCGCACGCGCCACCGCTGAAGCGCAGGTCATTTTATCGGCGTTGAATAATCTCGCCGCGTGCCTGGATCGCTTCGGTGAGTCAGCACGCGCCGAGACTTATTTCAACGAATACCTGGCCTATGCCACACGCCTGGAAGATCAGGCGGCGCTCGCCATCGGTTATCTCAATCTGGCTGCGTTGGTCCAAAGTCGAGGCGAGTACGTTGCCGCTGAAGCCATGCTGCGTCGGGCTTTGCCGCTGTTCGAAGCCGCGAATGATCAGCGCGGCGTTAATATGACGTTGGGCAATCTGAGCGTCATGTTGCGCGAACAGGGCCACTTAAGTGAAGCGGAAGCGTATGCGCGCGAGAGTCTGCAAGGCTATGAGAAATTAGGTCTGGCAGAGAAAGTGGCGATTCAACAGAGGAGTCTGGGCGAGCTGGCCTTGGAGCGGGCGCAGCCAACCGAAGCTCGACAATTCCATCTCTCGGCTCTGACAACCTTCCAACGTCTGAACCTGCCTTATTGGGAAAGCCAGACGCTGGAAGGGCTGGGACGAATTGCACTGGATATGGGTGAGATCGATCAGGCCGAAGACTATTTTCAAAACGCGCAGCGCCTCGCCCGTTCGATCGAGGCGACCCCGACCGAGCTTGAGGCGTTGCTGGGGCTGGCGCTGATCGCCGAGCGGCGTGGGCAATACACGCTTGCGATTGAGTGGCTGACTAGCGTGGTTCAACAGCCCGTGTATGAAGTACGCACGCACACTCGCGCCCAGGCCGCACTGGAACGCCTGACGGCAACACGTTTGGCCTGACCAACACGCATCCACGCAACGCTGGAATTTGCGGACTTCGAGTGGGAAGCCGACGAGCGCTATTATGGCATCCAGACGTTGCGGGCGCTGGAAAACTTTAACATCACGGGCATTCCCATTGCCCATTACCCGCAGCTGATCCACTCGCTGGCCCATATCAAAAAGGCGGCCGCGCTGGCGAATCACGATCTGGGCCTATTGCCCCGCCACATTGCCGACGTCATTGCCCGCGCCTGCGACGACATCATCGCCGGCAAGCACCACGACCGCATCTTCACCGTTGCCGCTCAGCGTCAGATTTTGAAAGAGCTAACGCAAAATGGCCCTGCAACACGCAGAGCCATTGGTTTCAGCAAGCTATTCATTTTGCACGACGCGAAGCCGGTGTTTAGACTTTGGCGTGCAACTTTTTGTCGGCCTCTTTCAGCCAGTTGTTGATTTCCGTGTCGGCTTTGGCTTTGTTGTAGCCATACCTTTGTTGCAAGACGCCGGAGAGTTCTTCCACCTTGCCGCTCATCCGCTCGATGTCGTCGTCGGTGAGTTTGGCAAACGTCTGCCGGGCCTGGCCTTTGAGCTCATGCCACTTGCCTTGTAGGATGTCTTGGTTCGCGTCCACGTGAGTTTCTCCTTAAGGGTGGTGCTACTTAATTGAACAACCATCGACCGACTTTGGCACACGACTCAACGCGCGTCCGAAATCGTTATGCTTTTTGATCGGGGACGATCAATACTGGTGGTATCGCTTGCACCAGGTCCGGGTTTTCAGGCGCAGTCGGCAGCGTATGCTCGCCGCTGGCAAAATCCTCGACAGCCGTCACCGCGGCCGGCAGCGTATGCTCACCGCTGGCAAAGTCCTCGACAGCCGTCACCGCGGCCGGCAGCGTATGCTCGCCGCTGGCAAAGTCCTCAACTTTGGGTATGGTTGACGTCGTTCGCTCGCCGCTCGCAAAGTCGCCCTTTGGCTCCCCTTGCTTAACGTAGCGCGTGTCGGGATTCGGTTTTTGTTCGCTAGTCGCAGTCATTTGGAATCTCCTTTGATGCTTTGATTTCGTTGATCATCTTCCAATCGCATTTGCGCCATTCCAGAGCTGAGCCATTTGAAGATGGCTGGTTACTACTCAGCCGTCATTCCCGCGAAGGCAGGAATCCACTCTCGGCGGCTGCCAAAGGTCCCGCCTTCGCGGGAATGACAATATGCGGCGCATAGCGAAACGACTGAGTAGTAACGATGGCTGGCTGATCTCTCAAGTTCATCGCAGAGACTGATTAAGGCGTCGTGTTAGGCGAACAGCCCGTGTTTGGCCTTGGCTGGCTTGTATTCCAGGGTGGGCAGCTGAGCGGCCAGGTCATTGAACTTGGCGCCCACGTCATGGCGGAGGTCATGCATCTGCTGACTGGACGCGGCCTCATCCACTTTGTCGCGTGCGGCGCTCAGCGCGTGCTCCGCCGTATGATAGAGTTCGCTCTTCGCCATCTGCTTGCGGAACGCCTGCCCCGAATGATTCCAGGTGAGCCAGACTATCACCGTCGTGGCCACCGCAGCTGTCGCTAAAGCGACCAAAGCGGTCAAAGCCCCGCCGCGTCCCAGGCGCTCTAGGGATGAGACCCCCGCCGGCTCTGAGATGGCCTGCAGCGATTTCGCGACAACGTGTTTTTGATCTTCATACCGGGCCACATCGCCGAGCGAGACAATGCCCACCAGTTTTCCATCCTGAATGATCGGCAAGCGGCGAATCTGATGCTTGGCCATCACGCTGCTCACCTGCTCAAGGTCCCACGCAGGTTCGCCCGTCACGACTTTGGTGCTCATATACTTGCGGATGGGCGTCTGCTTGGGGTCATCCTGGCCGGTCAGGGCTTGCAGGGCAAGGTCCCGGTCGGTCACAATCCCGTGCAACTTGCCGTCTTCCAAGATAAGCACGTCTCCAATGTCATGATCGCGCATGATGGCTGCCACGTCCGTGACATTGGCATCCGGCGCACACGTCGCTAATGGGCGCGTCATCACTTCATAAGCTTTTAACATGATTTACTCCCGTCAGGTGAAACTGAGTGAGCGACAAAATGGCTGGGTGCTACGATCCACCCTTTGTCGTTGGTTGAGCTAATCGGCCAGGCAATCTACCGTGCCCCCGACCGGCTCGGGCCCCGACCGGCTTGGACGCCCGACTGGCCGCTGAATCATCAGCCAAAGAGGGTAGGGCGTCCAGTTAGTCGGGCCATTCGATTACGCTAATCCGCGGCGGCCGCTCAACAGATTCACCACGATGATAATCAGCGCCAACACCAACAGCACGTGAATCACACTGCCACCGATGCCTCCAATGAGGCCCAACAACCACAGCACCACCAGAATCACAACAATTGTCCATAACATGGGAACACTCTCCTATTCTTCGTTTCTTAAATGGATCTTCGTTGCCGATAAACCACACCCGAGCATTGCACCATCACTCAATAGACACAAGGTAACCTTGTTTTCTGTTGCTTCGGCGGGCGAAACGTCAAGCCCTCGATGCCGCGCTCAGTAGCATCATCATATGCGATTTACGCGCCGGTGGCTATCAGCGAGAGGCTGATCAAGCTGTCAGTGTTTGGACTACACAGCGCTGGCGCACTTTAGCCGCAGCAGCCAGCTTATGGCTGAAACCGGCGCGGTCGGCGGCTGGTGCACAGCATCAGCCGCAATCATTATCTGCCATGGCAGGGCATTCGATCGGGTGGCAAGCTGGTCAGCATCGAACTCGATCTACGTCACGCTGCGCGCCACACGCGAACGCACGGTGTCGATTGAAGACGAGTAGCTGAAGTCCGGTCGCGCGGTGATCTGCTCATTACTCACTCAGGGCTTTTCCATTGTTGCCCAACACTTGCTCAAGCCGCCGTCCTCGAAGATGCCGGCGCTTTTCCGGCGCGGTGAGCGTGGATGCCTGACTTTGGAAAAGCCCTATTACTCACTGGCATTCTATAGACAAGTTGAGTTATACTATGAATTAGGCCCTTAGTTGACCGTCCGGGACGATTATGAACGACGAACGCAAAACCAAAGCGCAACTGATCGCCGAAGGCAATCTCGCTTTTGAACAACTTCAAACTAACGAGTACATCCGTTACGAGGCTCTCCCGCTAGAGACTCGAGATGGGCAGCGCGCGCAGGTCGAGTTTGTCGGCAACGTCTACTTGGTCAATGGGATCAAGATCATCCAATGTAATGTGCGCGACATTACCGCGCGCAAGCGGGCGGAATCCCAGCTCAACGAATAGATCGCGAAACTGCAACGCTGGCACTCTGGTGAGGAAACTGCCGCTGCCGATGCGCAAGATCATCGGCGATCTCTCCAACACNNCACCGAGCGCGTGCTGGTGGGGCTAGATTTGCGAAACAAGACCTAATTGCAGATTGAAATCCAAAACCTGTGATGAGCGCAGCACCGCTCTGAGCCTGTCGAAGTGTCGAACCATCCGAAATCCCAAATCTTAAATCTGAAATCAAGTGCTGCCATGTCCAAGAAATCTACCAGCAGAACACACACACAACTGGTCGCCGAAAACGAAGACCTGCGCGCGCGGCTGGACGAAGCCGAAGAGATTTTGCGCGCCATTCGCAGCGGCGAGGTGGACGCGCTCATCGTCTCGGGCGTAAACGGCGAGCAAATCTTTACACTCAAGCAAGCGGAAGAGCAGATACGCCGCCAGACTACCCTGCTGGAAAGTGTGAACGATGCGATCGTCGCCTCCGACGCTCAATCCCGACTCACTGTATGGAACACGGCGGCTGAGTCTCTTTACGGATGGAAGGCGGAGGAAGTCCTCGGACGGAAGGAAGTGGAAATTATCCGCACCGAATGGACCGAGGTGGAGGCCGATAACATGAGGCGCACGATCGCCGAGACCGGGCGCTGGCGCGGAGAAGCGACTCAGGCACGTAGAGATGGGACGCGGTTTCCCGTCGAAGTTTCTTCGTTGGTGCTCCGCGACGAAAGGGAGCAGATTGCGGGATACATCCACGTCAATCGCGACATCACCGAGCGCAAGCAGGCCGAAGCTACGCTGCGTGAAAAGGTTGCCGTGTTGCAAGCGGCGGCCGAGATCACTGCTGCGACGGAGTCCAAAAAGGTGCTCGAGCTGGTGTGCCGCCACGCCGCAGAATTAGTGCACGCTCCCAAGTCGATTTTTATCACCAGGATGCCGGCCACTGAAATGGATCTGACCGCCAGTTACGGTTTGCGTGATGCGGCCCGGGTCAGTGCCGAGTTCGCGCGCGCCCGGCAGGCGGACTTGATGATGAACTTCGGCGTCTTGAAAACGTGCGGGGCCATTGCGCTGAATGACGTCACCGCCGACACCCGGGTCATGCCCGAAACGATTGGCGCTGAAGGGGTGCGTGCGCTTGTGATCGTCCCGCTCATGCCCGGCGAGGAACTCTCAGGCGCGTTGATCGTACTCGATACCACCGCCCGCCAATGGGAGGCCGACGAGTTTCAGATTCTTGATATGCTCGCACGTCAGGCCACCCTCGCACTCGAAAAACTGCAATTGCTCCAGGCCACCCAGAGTCGCGCCCTCCATCTGGCGACCTTGAACGAAATCGGCCAGGCCACTACCTCATCGCTTGACCTCGATCTGGTCCTAACCACCTTGTTGGAAAAGGTGCGGCAAGCCGCTGATGCCGAAGCCTGCTCAGTCGCGCTGATCGATCAGGCCTCCGGCGACCTGGTGTTTCGCCAAGCCGTTGGAGGATCCCATGCGGTCATTGGACTACGGCTGCCGCCTGGCCAGGGCCTGGTGGGTTGGGTGGCGCAACACCGGCAGTCGATCCTGGTGCCTGACGCGGCCGCTGATGCGCGCTCATACGAATTACGCGATAGAAGTGGCTTCGTCACGCATGACCTGATCGGCGTCCCGCTGATGACCCGCGAGGTCGTCACGGGGGTGATTGAGCTCATTAACAAGCGCAACGGCCGGTTCGATGAGGATGATCGCCGCTTGCTCGAATCGGTCGCCGCGCAGGCGACCATTGCGATCGAGAATGCGCGGCTATTTGAGACCGAACACGCCGAGCGGGAGTCGCTGGAGACTTTGTATCGCATCGGGCAAGCCATCAACTCCACGTTGGACGCCGATACCATCCTGGACCGTTTGACCGATGAGGCGATGCGCACGACGCACGCCACCCACGGTTCGGCGCTGGTCGCGCGGCCCGATCGGGGTTGCTTTGAGCGCCGCTCGCTGCGCGGCTATTCTCCGGAACAAACAGAAGCAGCGCGCACCGAGTGGCTGCCGCTGGATCGCGGCGTGAACGGGCGGGCCTATCGCTTGCGCCAGGCCGTCTATGTCGACGCTGTGCAGTTCGATCCAGACGATCAGCCGCTGATCCCAGAGACGCTTTCGGAATTGGCGGTGCCCATCGTCCGCGGCGGCCAGGTGATTGGTAACCTGGACTTGCAGAGCACCGAGGTAGACGCCTTCGCTGACGTGAACCTTGTTTTTTTGGGGGCGCTCACCGATCAGGTCGCGATCGCGTTGGAAAACGCCCGGTTGTTCAGCGAGACGCGCCATCACCTGGACGAGATGTCGCTCGTGTCGCAGGTGGCGCTGGTCGGCGCGGCCAGCCGGCCGTTTGACGAGACCGTCGCACACGCGACCGACGCGCTGAGTCGGATGTGGCCGGAGGCGTCCATCGGTTTCTGGTTCGTGGCGAAGGGGGATCAATCGCTGCATCTTCATCCTGCTCACCAGAGTGCAGCACCTTTGAACATCGCGACAGCCAGTGTGCCCGTCGATCAAGGGATTACGGGTTGGGCGGTGCGTGAACGGCAGCCCATCCGGGTGGGGGACGTTGCCGCTGATCCGCGCCATTTCCTAAAAATACCGGGCATCCGATCTGAAATGGCCGCACCGTTGGTGGTTGGCCAGCGCGTTATTGGCGTGGTCGATGTGACCAGTCCCTGGTTGGACGCGTTTTCGGGGGATGACCTGCGCCTCCTGAGCACCCTGGCCGGGCAACTGGCGACGATCTTTGAGAGGGCGCGGCTGGACGCCGAGTTGGTCGAGCATGCGGCACTGCTCAAGCAGCACGCACAAGAACACATGACAGAAATTCTCCGCGAGCAAGCGCGTACCCAAGCCATCCTCGATGCGCTGGGCGAAGGGGTGGTGGTGACGGATACACAGGGCACGATCGAGTATATGAACCAGTCGATGGAGCAGGTGACGGGATACAGCGTCCAGGAGTCGATCGGGCAGAATCCGCGCCTGTGGCAAAGTGGACAGACACCTCTGGAAGTATACCAGGCAATGTGGGCCGCCATTCTGGCCAGCCAGACGTGGCGTGGCGAGGTCGTCAACCGGCGTAAGAATGGCGAGTTCTACTTTGCTTCAATCGTCATGGCACCCATCCCGGCGACGAGTGGCCGCGCTGCGCAGATAGCCGGCTTTGTCGGCATCCAGCATGACATTACCGAACTCAAACGGGCCGAAGAAGAGATGCACCGTGCGCTGGAAAAAGAAAAGGAACTAAACAGTCTCAAGTCGAACTTTGTGTCCTTGACTTCGCACGAATTTCGCACTCCGCTCACCACAATTCTGTCTTCGGCTGAGATGCTAGAATATTACGGTAGCGGGTGGACCACTGAGCGACACGTTGAACACCTCCACCGAATTCAAAGGGCGGTCAAAAACATGACCATCCTGCTTAACGATATTCTGATCATCGGCAAAGCGGAGGCGGGCAAACTGGAGTTCAAGCCCGCCCCGCTCGAACTCGTGAAGTTCTGCCGTGACCTGGTGGAAGAGCAGCAACTGACGGATAAGGCCAGGCATATCCTGGCCTTTAACAGTCAGGTCGAATGTGCGCAGACCCACATGGACGAAATTCTACTGCGGCACATTGTGAGCAACCTGCTTTCAAATGCGCTGAAGTACTCGCCGCCGGGCAGCACTGTCCAGTTCGATCTGGTGTACCAGGCGGGTCAGACCATTTTCCAGATCACAGACCAGGGCATTGGCATTCCGCCGGAAGACCAGGTCCACTTGTTTGAGGCTTTTCATCGCGCGAGCAATGTCCGCAATATTTCGGGGACCGGCCTGGGCATGGCGATTGTCAAGAAGTCGGTTGAACTGCATGGCGGGACGATCGGAATTGCCAGTCAGGTCGGCGTGGGCACGACAGTTACGGTCACATTGCCACCGGGTGCGTCGGGTGACGCGTAGCACGGCAGCGGCTCAGAACTCGCCGCCGTCAAAACATGAGGAGGATTCGTGAGCAAGATTCTGGTGATTGATGATGAGGATGACATTCGGATCAACCTGACAGAATTATTGGAGGCTGAAGGTTTTCACGTCCTCAGCGCTGAGAACGGGCAGGTCGGTTTGCAGCTGGCGCAACAGTCTCTGCCCGATCTGATCATTTGCGACATTACGATGCCGGAACTGGATGGCTATGGAGTCTTGGAACAACTGCGTCAGGAGCCCGCCACAGCCACCATCCCCTTCATCTTCCTGACGGCCAAAGTCGAAATGTCTTATCAGCGGCAAGGCATGAACCTGGGGGCAGACGATTACCTCGTCAAGCCTTTTACGCGTGACGATCTCGTCAAGGCCATCGGTACCCAGCTCGGCAAGCAGGCCGCCTACGCCCAACGGCTGCAGTCCAAATTGAACGACTTGCGCTCCAGTATCACGGTCGCGTTGCCGCACGAGTTTCGCACGCCTTTGACAAGTATTCTGGGTTATTCCGATCTGCTCGCTGAGGAGTCGAGCCTCGTACCACCCCAGGAAATCCAAAAGTTCGCTAAGCAGATCAACTCTTCGGCTCGCCGCCTGCACGAGCTCATCGTGAATTTCTTGCTTTACACCGAACTCGAGCTGATCGCCCGGGATTCCGATGCCATCACGGCGCTGAAAAGCACGCTCCCCAGCGAGATCAAAGCCGCCGTCACCGAAACGGCCGATCAACAGGCGCAGCACATCCAACGCGTAGCCGATCTCAATCTGGAGATTGAACCTGCGCTGGTCCGTATCGGTTCAGGTTATCTGACCAAATTGATCGAAGAACTCGTGCGGAATGCTTTCAAGTTCTCCCTGGCCGGAACGCCGGTGCACATCACCGGCCAGGCTGCCGGGTCCAACTATCAGCTGGTGGTGCACGATCAGGGGCGCGGTATGACCGCCGAACAAATTGCGGATGTGGGCGCCTATTTGCAATTTGATCGTCAGCGTTACGAGCAGCAAGGGCCCGGTCTGGGCCTGAGTATTTCCAGGCGAATCGCCGAATTGCACGGTGGACAGTTGGACATCGATAGCGTGTTTGGGCGCGAGACGACGGTACACGTCACGCTGCCGATCTATGCCGGGACGAGCAATCAATTGACAACCGCAACGCGGTAGCCGGCACGGGTTCAGTTGAATCGGAAGGTCAGTTCCGCGATAATTGCGCCATCACGGCAGCGCGAACAAAAGCGCAAATTAGGCCCGCGCCCAGTAGAGGTGGGCCAGTGTTACTGAATGAGATTCGCTGTACGGGGGTTACTACTCAGGGATTGTCACCCTGAGCACTGCGCAGGGTCTCTACCCGATCGCGCAGAGATTCTGCCCATGTCCGGCGCGATGCGCCGGTGGGCCGCTAGGCGTCGTTTCACTCAGAATGACAGCCGGCTGAGCAGTTACATACGGAGTGTGATGCTCCAAGCGTGAAAGTGCGTAACCTTTGTGGGCGTTTTGTGGGGCAGGTTGTCAACTTCCTGCCCCACGAGGGCTTTCCGGCCGCCTGCCAGTGGCGGCTGTTATCAGCCAGGAGCGGGTAAGTCGGGCGGCGACGAAACAGGTAGAGCGACAATAATCAGGCGATGTGAATTGCCATTGGGCGGCCAACACGTCACCAGCGTCAACCGTTCATCAAGTGTAGGAGTAATGTAGTGCGCATTGGCTATGCGTACTTTGAGAGGCTGCCCGGCTTCTGCCAGAATCAACTTTTGGTCTACGCGATAGGTGCGCTCCTGGCCGGCTGCATAAAGTGTGATGGTGTCTCCCACTTGAACTTTGACCAAATCCTTGAACACTCTGCCGGCAATGTTATTATGGCCGTCCAGCACGGTGTTTCCGGCCACACTCAGGGGTGCCGAGGTTTTGAGCCAGCCGGCAGCAAAATCATTAGGCGCGTCCAGCACATTGACGGACTGGCCATTTTGGGTTTCAACCAGCAAGCCCACCGGCACTACCGGCGCATCTAGCCCAATGGCCGGAATAACCAGGCGCGTTGGCGTTGTATCATCTTGCGGCTGAGCGCCATCCGAAGGTTCTGCGATCGAACCCTGACTTGTGTCCACGACCATTCCGGCGGCAGTCGGAGTAGGAGCTGTCGGCTGTGGTATTCGGGTTGCCAATGGGACCCCGGCTGCTGTAGGCGAGGCCAGCAGGACCGGCCGATCTCCATCAGATATAGGCTCAGATTGAGAGACACAGCCAACGTTCACTATTACTAAAAATATCCCGGCCACAATCCAGTATCTAACCCAGCGCAGATTCATAGATGTTACTCCAGTATCTCAAACGCATACAAACACTTGATGTCCCTCTCCCGCTATTGGCACGACGGTGACTATCAGCCCCAGAGCCAACAGGAGCGCGGCGCCTGCACTCAGCCAGGAGGGTGAACCGGCCTCAGAGGTCGCCTGGAACTCCCGGATCGTGATCGCGGTCGGACCGAAGCATTTCGAGATGTTGTTGGTATCCATTGTCACTGCAGCATTGCGCGCCAGGGCGGCACCGAACATGCTGGCGCCGGTAACCAGGGTGATGCTCTGGTCCGCGAGAATATTCCCGGCGAACGTAGTGCCTGTACCGAGAGTCGCGGAGCTGCCAACCTGCCACCACACATTGCAGGATTTACCGCCGTTGATCACGGCCACAGACGAGGTGGATGCGGTCGTGAGTGTGCTCCCTATCTGGAAAACCCAGACCGCAAGGGGGTTGCCTCCAGCGTCGAGAGTGAGTATCCCCGTTAACCCAGCCGACGACCCAAAACAATAGACGCCTGGTGTGAGTGTCATTCCGCCCAGATCCTGACCAGTCAAATCAGTACCGCACGCCTGGCTGGTGCTGGCGAGAGCGTTGTACGCAGTGGTGACATCACTCTGAGCCTGCCCCGCCACCCCATCAGTGATGTGTGTCGTTCCAATCACTTGCCCCAGTCCCGGAGGAGAGGAAAAGGTAAAGCCAGTGACTGCGGTACCTGGGCTGACACCCAGATCTCCGGTGACGGTGGACGCCCCGGTATTGTTCACCGCAAAGCCGCCCAGTACGGCAAAGCTCTTCGCCGAACCTAAATCTGGGGAAAATGCGCTAGGACTCGCCAAGACGCCGCCCGCCGCGACAAGCAGCATGGCCAAGATGAACCACAAAATCATCAAATACTTGAGTTTCTGCATGGTGTGATCCTCCTGAAACACCCGCAACACTATATCTGGCCGCAACCTTCCAAATCGTTCCCGCAGGCCGTCGTTATCCTTAACTGAACCGTTTTGGGTCTAGTTCCTGATAACTATAGGCAGGTATGTCCGGTTGGCCCATGGGATGATGATCCGGTCCAGCCTCAGAGCCGGGTCTCCCAAAAGCGTAAAGGTGTCCAGCAAGTCGAGATTCTGACCGGCAGCGGCTAGGGATATTTTTCCGGCCAAAGCAGCCTGCCCCACTGTGCTCACCCTGTCGTTAAACACGGCCCGAAAGAAACCATCGTCGAGACTGCTATGGCCAGTGCTTACTCCCAGCCCGGTCGAGCCCCAGGTAACCGCAGCGCCTCCGCCATTCAGTGTGAGTAACTCTGCATCTAGCGTTGGTTCCGGCCTTTGAAACGCGCTGGTAAAGCACGTCATCTCGATCACAATCGGCCAGCGGCGATCGTTGCGCAGCGTAGATAGATCGTCCAGATGAAAAAATCGTTCGGCCGCCCATTGTTGCCATGATGAGTGGCCGGTATACTGGATAATCAATGCGCCCATACCAAAAGCACTCAACACGGCTTGGTGAGTAGCCGCAATTGTTGTGGCCGGTGGCGTATAGTAAATTCGCTGCGGCGTGAAAGGCGCGGTTATATAGGTAGTCGCGACTACCTCTGACGCAGCCGCAAAGTCTCCAGCCTCATCCGCGT
>PMCF01000410.1 GCA_003154115.1 Anaerolineae bacterium | reverse complement strand
CCGTTGGTGCCGGGCTCGCCCCAGAAGATCGGGCCGGTCTGATAGTCGACGATGTGACCGGCGAGCGTGACCCGCTTGCCGTTGCTCTCCATCGTGAGTTGCTGCAAATAGGCGGGGAAGCGCTTGAGGTATTGATCATAAGGCAGCACGGCGATGGTCTGTGCGCCGAAGAAATTGTTGTACCAGACCGCCAGCAGGCCCAGCAACACCGGCAGATTTTTTTTGAACGGCGTCGTGCGGAAGTGCTCGTCCATGGCGTGGAAGCCGGCCAACAACAATCGGAAGTTCTCCGGCCCGATCGCGATCATGGTCGAGAGGCCGATCGCAGAATCCATCGAATAGCGGCCGCCCACCCAATCCCAGAAGCCGAACATGTTGGCGGTGTCGATGCCGAATTCCGACACGGCCGTCGTGTTGGTCGATACGGCGACGAAGTGTTTGGCAATTGCCTCGTCGTCTTTGAGCCTGGCGAGCACCCACTCACGCGCCGTGCGCGCATTGGTCATCGTCTCGAGCGTGGTGAAGGTCTTGGACGAAACGATGAACAGCGTCTCCGCCGCATCGAGGTCGTGCGTGGCCTCGGCGAAGTCGGTGCCATCCACGTTGGAGACGAAACGGAACGTCAAGTCGCGCGCGCTGTAGTGGCGCAGGGCTTCGTAAGCCATGACGGGGCCAAGGTCCGATCCGCCGATGCCGATGTTGACGATGTTGCGAATGCGTTTACCCGTGTGGCCGCTCCATTCGCCGCGGCGCACACGCCGGGCAAAGTCGGCCATCTTGTCCAGCACGGCGTAGACGCCCGGCACAACATTCTTGCCGTCGAAGATGATCTGGGCATCGCGCGGCGCGCGCAGGGCCACGTGCAGCACGGCGCGGTTCTCGGTGAGGTTGATCTTCTCGCCGTCGAACATCGCGTCGATGCGTTCGCGCAGGCCGCTTTCTGTGGCGAGGTGCAACAGCAGCTGCAGGGTCTCGGCGGTGATGCGGTGCTTGGAGTAGTCCAGGTACAGCCCCAGCGCTTCGACCGTGAAGCGTTCGCCGCGTTGGGCGTCTTGCGCAAATAAAGTCCTGAGATGAACGTCTTTGATCTGCTGATAGTGAGCGGACAGCGCTTGCCACGCGGGGCGTTGGGTTCGGGAGGTCGTGTCAGTCATCGTGATCTTGCTCCTCATGGTAATGACTCTATAGCGGTTTCCAAGTTGATTTACGATCTCGCTTGGAGTCGAGGCTTCAGCCGGTTGGCTGGTGCGCGGCGGATCCGGCTAAAGCCTTCGCGAAGCATCCAATGTCGTAAACTAAACTGGAATTTGCTCTAGTCGGCGCCGGGCACATTTCGCTGCGGGGTGCTTCGAGCCTGCGCGCCGCCAGGATGATTTGCCGTGAGCCTATTATCCAACATGCGCCGAGCTTGTCAACTGCACTTGGCCCAAACAATTCATTTCAAGTTAGGGGCAAAATTGCTCCAGGCCCGCGTCCTCGCGGTCGCTCACACCCGCAATTTTCAATTTGACCGGTTGTAATGGGCGGGCATAGTCACGCCTCGTGAGCCATTGGCTAAGCGTCCACCCTTCGACAGGCTCAGGGCAGGTTCTGCGTGGACGCGAGGTTCGTCGGCGTTGAGCGACGGATGGCCTTGGCCCGTGTGAGGTGACTTTCAATCGCTGGTTGACGGGCGCGGCGATCGCTTCTATACTGCGAACGGTTACAGATTGCGGAAAAAATCTGATCCGCGAATTGCGCGAATGTCCGCGAATTATTCGTGAAAATTCGCGAAGACGGGAGCACTGCACCGCACGCCCTGTCCGCCGCACAGCGGCGGGGGCGCGCTAGGCGTGTGTTCGCGGATCAAAAAGCGCAGTTTATGCCCGCGCACAGTATATACTCGTGGCGGTTGGGATGACGGCGTTTGATCGTTAAGGATTTCGCATGAACTTCTCGAAATTTCACCGCGTGTTGCTGGGCTTTGGGCTGCTGTTATTCTGCGCGGCTGGTTGCGGTGCTGCACCCGCGCCGATCACTGTTCCGTATACCGCCACACCCAGTGCCGCCAGCCTGGACGACAATCCGACGACGGGAGCGATAGCACGCAGTACACGTCAGGCGCAAGCGACGGCGACGCGACAAGCGGCGCAGGTAGCCGAAGCTACACAAATCGCTGACAAAGCCATGCAGACCGCCGAGGCTCACGCCGACGCTACTGCCACCGTGGTCGCGCGAGCTACCGCGCAAGCCATCGTGGCTGCGAAAGCCGCTTGGCCCAGCCGCATCAGCGAATCATTCAAGGATAATCAATTGGGTTGGCCGCTGGGCCTCAAGCAAGATCATTCACTCGCGGTGACTTCGACCATCGAAGCGGGAGGCTATCACTGGCTGGTGAAGGTGGTCAACGGCAACTCGTACTTCAACTTGATTCCCGCCAACGGGCCACGCCTCACCGATTTCCACGCCGCGGTGAATGTGCAATTCGTGCAGGGCAACGACGATGGACAGTCGGCCTATGGGCTGGCCTTTCGTCACGTCGATGACGACTATGGCTTCTTCGGCATTCTGAAATCCGGCGACTTTCTGGCGTTGGAGGTCCATCACACCGGCATCTATCAATCGATGGGCGATCGCGTCCCGGTGATCGATACTCGACCCGGACATACGAATCGATTGGAGGTCGTGGGGATTGGCTCAGACTTCGTCTTTCTGATCAACGGTCAGCAAGTCGGGATGATGACGGCCGAGATTGAGCCGGGCCAGATCGGGTTGGGAGTAGACGCGGCCCGGCGCGCCGATACGGCTGAGGTGGAATTTACGGACTTCGAGGTTCACGCGCCGTAGGACTTCGCCTCTGCGGTGTGACAGCATGAAATGGGTATAACGCAGAACTGTAGGGCGTGCTTGCACGGGATGTACCATCCGGCGCGAGCGCTCGAAAAGTCACCAACACTTTTGCGTTATACTCACATGAAATGCGGCAGTTGACCGGGGTGGGAAGGGGTTTTATACTGGCAGGGTCGAAGCGGATTCCGTATAGTCAATTTACTATAAATCGTATTCATCTCAATGTGAACTATGAAAATCAAGAACACTCATCAATTAAAGTATTGGTTGGTAATAGGGTTCTCTTTAATTTTCATCGGCCTGTTGATTTTTGGTGGATATACTATATCTGATGAATTTATAAGAAAAGCATATGAGGACAGAGGTATGAGCGTACTGGCATTACCCGGTGTATTGAAAACCGATAAGCCGATAACTCTCTTGCTTGATCTGCGACCGTCTCAGGGTTCTGAACCTACTTTATCCTACGATGTGGGAAATACATTAATTACGTTTAAAAACTTGTCTTCTGAAATATGCCTACGTGGTATGTTTATTCGAGCACCGCAAAGATTCAATTCTGATGACGGGTTCCTATTTGAAGTAAGCGAACCCGATTACTCGTTTAAGGATTTTTGTGCTGCTCCCGATAAGAATTCAACATTTTCGACCATAAATTCTCCCCAACGATTAACACAAGATTTATTGACGATGGGGGGGTGGGGAAATGAGCGATTTTTCCCGTTTGATGAATGGGCTACGCCTTCTGTCTTTCTATGGTTGGACGCAAGAGATAAAAGTGGTCAGCCGATGAATATCGAATTACAAATAATAGCAAATACCATGTTGCCTGATTGGGATAGTGAAGTTTCTTTTCATCCTGTTCAGATAACAGTGAATGGACAGAAAGTAGCTGCTTACCAGGTTGATACAACCCTTCGACGTCTCATAAGTTCCCGCTTTTTCACCGCTCTGTTGCTTTTTTTGGTGGCATTTGTGATTTCAGCTATTCCATTCGTAAAGGACTCTGGCACAGCTATTGGATTAATTCTGGCGATTTTACTTGGTCTTTCGGGACTACAAAGTATATTGATACCGACAAATATCCATGTGCTCACAATGACCCATTTGCTTATCACCTTGCTCTACGTATATCTTGTAGTGATAGCATTTATGAGGTTTTTCTTGGTACCATCAATAAAAAGGCTAAAGGATAATTCAAGTTGAGCTGGGGTGTGGTCTTTATTCACGCCGTGTCCGCGACGCGGCGGCGCGCCATGTGTAATGACCCTGTCATTGGACAGCGCGTTTGCGGGCGTAGAACAGAGAAAAATGTGATGAACAAAACATCCGCCCGAAGTCACCTCGACCCCGGGCGGATGTTTTCACACACAACGCATCATACAGAAAACTGCTTTAGGAGAAATTGTTATGCTTCGTATTCTCAAGAGCCCTTATTTCATTGCCGAGATCATCATCTTCTTGATCTTGTTCGGCGTGCTGCTCTTCGGGGTGCAGGCCACGCTGGGTGAATCGCTAGCTGCGTCCGTCGTGCTGACAGCGATCGGTGTGGGTGCCTTGGTGTGGAAAGAATACGTCGGGTAACTTCTGCCTCAACACAACCGCCCGAAGTCACTGCGACCTCGGACGGTTTATTCATCCCTCATCCTTTGTTACTCATGTCTCAGCGCCTCAATCGGATTCATGCGCGCGGCGCGCTGGGCGGGATACAGCCCCGCGAGCAAACCGACGAACGCCGAGACGCCCGTCGCCAGCAGCACCGTAATCGGCGAGACGCTGGGCTGGAATTGTTGAGATAATTTGGCGACCGCGGCCGCGCCCCCTGCGCCGATCGCAATGCCGATCGCGCCGCCCAGCAGCGAGAGCGTCATCGCTTCGATCAAGAATTGCAGCAAAATATCGCGCCGCTTCGCCCCGATCGCTTTGCGCAGCCCGATCTCGCGCGTCCGCTCGGTGACCGTCACCAACATGATGTTCATCACGCC
>PMCF01000452.1:2589-29875 GCA_003154115.1 Anaerolineae bacterium | reverse complement strand
AGCCAGGGTGCGAAAAACAGGCTTAGTGCCGATCACTTTCACTCCCTCCGGGGATGCTGCGCGAAGGTGATGGATACAACCCCCCAAGTAAGATTCGCTGTCATGAACCTTTGTGACTCTTGTGGTAATGTACTTCCATAATAAAAGAGACTCAGCATGAATATCGCCCAAGCCCATCGGGATGAAACCACGTTGCCGAAGCGCAATCGTTCGCCTCGTCGCACACAAGACTATGTGACAATCGGCTTGTTCTTACTGCCGGCTTTTGTTCTTTTTCTTATTTTTCTTATTTATCCCATTGTCAGTTCTGTTCATTACAGTCTATTCAATTGGAACGGTATCGGGCCTGCGGTTAAGTTTGTCGGATTGGATAATTTCAAGCAGATTCTGAGCGATCAAGTTTTTATCAAAGCGGCAGGGAACGCCTCCCTGATTGTAGTGTTATCCCTGGCCGTCCAGTTGCCATTGGCCCTTGCGCTGGCCATCATGGTGGGACGTGATCTGCCCGGCCGGGCTTTTTTTCGCATGATTTTCTTCATGCCTTATGTGCTTTCCGAAGTCATCACAGCGATCATCTGGTTGAGCCTCTTCAGCCCTGATCCGGAGCGCGGCTTAATCAATGCGCTTTTGATCCTGATTCCGGGTGGCCAGGCCCAGAACTTCCTGGGTGATACCAACGCGGTCATGGTATGTGTCTTTGTCGTCCTAACCTGGAAATATTTTGGATTGCACATGCTGTTGGATATGGCCGGCCTGCAAAATATCCCCAGGGAGATCGAAGAGGCTGCCATGATCGATGGCGCCGACCGCTGGCAGACGGTCCGGTATGTGACCGTTCCCTTGCTCAGGAGTACCCTCCTTACCAGCATCTACCTGTCCGTTTTGGGATCGCTGACTCAGTTCAACCTGATCTGGATCATGACCAGGGGTGGACCGGTCAACGCCAGCGAAGTCATGGCCACGTATATGTATCGCTACGCTTTTGTTCGTTTCCAACTGGGGTATGGTTCGGCTGTGGCGCTCGTCATGCTGGTGATCTGCCTGGCCTTTTCCGTGGTATACCTGCGGCTTAGCCGCCAGCCTGATCCCCTGAGCGGCATCTAGAAAGAGACCTCCATGGCAACCGTTGATGTTCGTAAAAGACACGCTTTCAAAAAGAAGTTACCCAGGTTCTTCCAGTACCTCGCTCTTTCCATTGTTACCCTGATCATCCTGGTGCCCATCGTGATCATGGTCTTTGGCGCCCTTAAGACGCGCGGCGAGATGTTTACACACCCTTACACCCCGCCCATTCCCCTGCATTGGGAAAACTTCGGTCAGATTTTGGCCACGAGTTCGTTCTGGTTCATGCTGCGCAACAGCCTGGTCGTCATGCTGGCAACGACGTTTGGCGTGGTGGCAGCATCCAGTCTGGCCGCCTTTGTCTTTGCCCGGATGCAATTCAGGGGCAAGGAACTGGCTTTCAATTTTCTCACCCTGGGNNGCCATCATGCCGGTCTACCTCGTCATCCGCCAGATGCAGCTGATTGATTCTCTCCTGGCGGTTATCCTGGTGCAAACCGCCTTTGGAATAGCCGGAAATACCCTGATTCTGCGCGGATTCTTTCTGTCGATCCCGGTTGAGCTGCAAGATGCCGCCTCCATCGACGGCTGTTCTACGTTTGGCTTCTTCTGGCGCATCCTGCTCCCCCTGGCGAAGCCGGCGTTGGCGGCCGTGGCGGCTTTGACCATGATTGTCAGCTGGAATGATTTACTCACCCCCCTGGTTCTTCTCAACTCGGATTCCCTCTGGACTCTGCCGCTCGGTACCATGCAGTTCCAAGGGCAATACAGTTCCGATCTGGCGCTTACGGCGGCTTTTGTAACCTTGTCCGCGTTACCCGCGATTCTCTTTTACATCTTTGCTGAACGACAAATCGTAGCCGGTTTGACGGCTGGTGCACTCAAGGGCTAGTTATCTTTGCTGCTCCTTATACAATCAACCCATGCCCAGAACTTTTCGCAACCCAATCCTGTCAGGCTTCTACCCCGACCCATCGATCTGCCGAGCCGGCGAAGACTACTATCTCGTCACCTCGACGTTCGAATATTTCCCCGGCCTGCCGATCTTCCACAGCCGCGATCTGGTGCACTGGCAGCAGATCGGCCACGTGCTCGATCGGCCTTCGCAGCTCCCGTTGGATGGCGTGCGCCCATCGGACGGGCTGTACGCGCCGACGATCCGTTATTCGCAAGGCGTGTTCTATGTAATCAACACGTTAGTTGACGGCACGACGAAATCGGGCAACTTCATCGTCACGGCGACCGATCCCGCCGGGCCGTGGTCGGAGCCATTTTGGTTGGATAACGCGCCGGGGATCGATCCATCCTTGCTCTTCGATGACGATGCCGGCACAAACCGCCGTGGGCGCGTGTGGTTCGTCGGCAATCAGATGGCCCGCCACAGCCAGTATGAAGGCCACACCGAAATTTGGCTGCAAGAGTTGGATCTGAAAGCCCTGCGGCTTATCGGTGAGCCGCAGGTCATCTGGGACGGGGCCGCTAAAGGCGCGACATGGTCTGAAGGCCCGCGCATCTACAAGATCGACGGGCGCTACTATTTGCTCACGGCCGAAGGTGGCACGGCGTATCATCACGCGGTGGTGATCGCGCGCAGTGATGTCATTACCGGGCCGTATCAAAGCAATCCCGGTAATCCGATTGTGACGCATCGTCACCTGGGACTCGATTATCCGATCGTGGGGACCGGCCACGCCGATCTGGTTCAGACGCAGACCGGTGAATGGTGGATAGTGATGCTGGCGATGCGGCCTTACGGCGGCTATTACTACAATCTGGGCCGCGAGACTTTTCTAGCGCCCGTTCGTTGGGAGGACGGTTGGCCGATCGTGAGTCCGGGAATTGGGCGCGTGGAATTCACTTATCCCACGCCCAACTTGCCCGAGCACCGCTGGTCATCTACACCTGCTTGCGATCACTTTGATGCGCCAACACTCGCGCCGCAGTGGTTCTTCTTGCGCACGCCGCGTGAGGATTTTTGGAGTCTGAGTGAACGATCGGGTTACTTGAGATTGCGCTTGCGCCCGCAGCATTTAGCCGAACTCTCGAATCCGAGTTTTGTCGGCCGGCGGCAGCAGCATATCCACTTCAGCACACAGACGCTGATGGAGTTTACACCGCGGTCTGAGCACGAGTGTGCAGGGCTGGTCTTGATCCAGAACAACGACTTTCACTTTCGTTTCGTCGTCACGCGCACCGATCAGCCAGTGATCCGTTTGATCAAGCGAGCCGCCGGCGTGGAAGAAACATTGGCTGAACAACCAATCACCGCCGGACGCTGCTATCTTAAAGTTGAAGCGCATGAACAGGCGTATAGCTTCTATGCGGCGAGTGAGCCGGACAAGTGGCAACCGATCGCCGAAGGCGTTGACGGTCGAATTTTGAGTACGCCCGTCGCCAGCGGTTTTGTCGGCACAGTCATTGCCATGTATGCCAACAGCAATGGACGACCCAGCACCAACTGTGCGGATTTCGATTGGTTCGAATACGTCGGACTTGATGCGGCCTGATACGCGGGGGACCGGGAGAACATTGTGACTGTCATGCTTACGACGACCGGCCTGGAAATCAACGGGCGACATGTTCCCGTTTATTCCGGCACCATTCACTACTGGCGGTTGGAACGCGACCTGTGGCCGCTGATCCTCGATCGGGCTAAAGAGTTGGGCTTCAACATGATCGAGACCTACATCCCGTGGTCGATTCATGAAATCGAACCGGGCTTGTTTGACTGGGGACAAATCGATCCGCGCAAAAACGTGGATGCCTTCATGCGCTTGTGCGAAGCGAAAGGACTGTGGCTATTAGTGCGCCCCGGCCCGCTGATCAACGCCGAACTCACCGACTTCGGTTTTCCCGAATGGGTCTTGCTCGATCCCGACGTGCAGGCCAGGACCAGCGTGGGCGGCATCCACTTCGATGCGATGGCGGGCCTGCATCCGCCGCATCAATTCCCAGTGCCGTCGTATGCCAGCGAGAAATTCTTCTTCGAAACCGGCAAATGGTTCGATGCGATCTGCCCGATCATGGCGCGCCATCTCGCGCCGCAGGGCTGCCTCGTCGCCGTGCAGAGCGACAATGAAACGTGCTACCTGTTTCACGATCAGCCGTATGCCACCGACTACAGCGCCGCTTCGATCAAACTCTATCGCCATTACTTGGGACAGAAGTACACCTCGATCGAAACTCTGAACGCCGCTTACTGCACCGAGCACGATACTTTCGATCAGGCCGAACCGCCGCGCGTGTGCGAAGTCCATTCCCGATCGGATCTGCCGCGCCACGTCGATTGGATCGTCTACAAGGAATATCAGATTCGCTATGCCATCGTGCGCTTCGCGCAAATGCTAAAAGCACGCGGCATAGTGGGCATTCCGATCTTTCATGATGTGGCTTATCAGATGTCCACACCGCTCGATATTTCCGCTATGGAAGCCGAACCTGACATCGATTGGGTGGGTATGAATCTGTATCGCAATCGCGAGGATTATTGGGGCGCGGTGCAGCGCATGCGTTATCTGGTCGGTACGACGCGGCTGCCCTTTGTGCCGGAATTTGGTAACGGCCTGTGGAGCCATCATCAGGCCACGTTCACGCCTGATGAAGAAGAGTTCATCACATTGTCGGCCTTACTGCACGGCCTCAAGGCTATCAACTTTTACATGCTGGTCGAGCGCGATCGCTGGCAAGGCTGTCCCATCACACGGCATGGCACGTATCGTCCTGAATACGCGCAATTTTATCAGCGTCTCAGTGCCTTTTTGCAGCAGCATCCGCTGGAACAATACGAACGTGATCGACCGGTACTGGTGCTCTTCAACTTCGATCTGTTCCGTCAGGCCGCCGCCGCGACGATGCTGCCCTATCCGCACGTCGATCTATTGAACTTGCCTCATGAATTGTTCCAAACCGATCTCGATCTGGGCCTGAAGCACGACGTGCACTTTGAGGCGAGTTATACCAATCCAGAAAACTGGCTGGGCAAGGTGATGAGCGATCTGGCCGTGCGGCACGTCGATTACGATCTGTCGGACACGCACATCGACGCCGCGCGGCTGGCCCGTTACCCGATCGTTTATCTGCAGGCCACAGACTTCATGTCGTCGCAAGATCAGACGAAACTCGTGGACTACGTGAAGCAGGGCGGGCGCCTCATCGTCGGACCCGGTCTGCCTTACCTCGATGCCGCGCTGAAACCGGCCAGCGTGTTGAGTCAGTATCTGAAGCAGCCGGGTACGGTGTCGATCGGTAATGGGCAGTTGATCTGGGCCCCCACCGAAGCACTGGCTTGTGTGCCACTACCGCAGCCGGAGTATCAATGCGATCAACCGCAAGTGGATGTGACGGTGCTGCGCCGCACTGGCACGACCTTGCTCGCGCTGGCTAACTCGTCCGCAGTCGATCTCGACAGCACGCTCACTTTCAGTGGGGTGCGCACGTTCCGATCGGCCTGGGGCGCGGCGCAAATGAAATCTGGCGAGGGCCATAGCATTTTCACGGTGCTGGCGTATTCCGTTCAAATCTGGGAAGTTGGCTAGCACGTTCACGAAAGCCCTGCCAGATGAGTCATTCCCGCGTGCTTTAAGCGGGAATCCAGTGTCCCATTGACAGGTTTTCCGATTGGCGGCCTGGATGCCCGATAGAAGCATTCGGGCATGACGGTTATGGTACCGCAAAATACGCAGGAGTTCATACATGATTGACCCACATTGGGACGTCATCGATCTTGATCCGGTGACGTGGCGCAACCTTGGCCGCTTCATCGATGTGCCGCAATATATGCGCGCCGCGCAGCCGGGCGAGCATGGGCTGTTCATCGTGCACGATCAAGGCCGGGTGCTGAAGGTCTTTGACACGGATCGCAGCGCACGAGCGGGCGTGAAGATCGATCGGGTGGTGGATGCCCGCGCGTTGGCGAAAGAGTTGTATGCGCGCGGCCAGTGGGATCGCATCCACGTCATCGATCAACGGTATCTGGCGCGCGTGGGCCGCGTGGCGGGCGCATCCGCCAATCGATCGTTGCACCTCGACGGTTATTATCAACTGGTCTACGATTTGATCTGGGACGGCGGCGATGGGTACGTGGCCGAACCGCCCAAGCCAGGCCACTGGAATCACTGGACGATGAGCCGGATCGAGCAGTTCGTCAGTCGACTGCCGAAGTCCGCGTCGATTGCGCTGGGGGTGTTTGAGGGTGAGCGGTTGAACATCGGGTTGGTGCTGGAATTCAAGCAGGGCAACATCGTGCGCGTAACGACGTTTGAAGCGCCGGCCTTGCAGCCCATCGCACCGCAATTCTCGCCGGACTTCCTCGATCAATTGTGGCAGCAGCTGGAAAACATCGCGCCGCCCGCCGCTGTGTTGTTGTGCCTGCAGCCAATCTTTGATGAATGGATCACCACGCCGGATAAGATGGCGTTCATTCTTGAAGCGACACAAAACGGAAACGCACTGGTGCGGCTGGTGGAAGCCGTAACGCCGGAGGTGGCATAGCGCCGTCATATTCAGTGCAATATTGCAATCTCTTCATCCATCAAAAACCCTTCGAGCCATCACAGCCCAAAGGGTTCTCTCATTGTTCATTGCTCATTAGTCAATCCCCGCCACCTTCTCTACGGCCGGTCGCGTGGCAACGCACGCAATCCTGGAAATTGCTAATGCCCTCTCGCACATGCCGGGCCTCAATGCGCGCGGGATCATGTGCGTGACAGCCGTAGCACGTGTACTCTTTGAAATTCGCCGTCACGTGACACGTCTGGCACGGAATGTTGCCGCTTTCGCCGTGATTCAATGGGAAAGCGTGATTGAACGTTGCGCCCCGCCATGTCGTGGTGGAGTGACACTGTACGCAATCCGTCCCGAATGCCCCCAAGTGTTGCTGCGGCTCAGCGTGGCAACTCACGCACGTCTGCGGGGTGCCTTTGAAGACGTTGTTGACGTGGCACTTACTGCACTGCACGCTTACGTGCGCACCGGTTAGCTTGAAAGTGGACAGATTATGATCGAACTTGGCGTCGGCCCAATTCGACGGGTTGTGGCATGCGGCGCAGTCCGTGCCAAACGCGCCCGCATGTTTGTCGTCCTTCTGGTGACAGGCGATGCAGGTTTGCGGCGTGCCCTGGAAGACATTATTGACGTGGCATTTGGCGCATTCGACCGTTTGATGTTTGCCTTCCAGTTTGAAGGCGGCCAGGTTATGATCGAACTTGGCATCTTGCCAGTTCTCCGCGGTGTGGCACTGCGCGCAGTCGGTGCCGAACTTGCCTTGATGCTTATCATCCCTTTGATGGCACGCGACACACGTTTGCGGCGTGCCTTTGAACACGTTATTGGTGTGGCATTGATCGCACCGCACCTTGAGGTGCTGCCCCGTTAACTGAAAAGCAGCCAGATTGTGATCGAACTGTGCGCCGGCCCAACTTTCCGCCGTGTGGCACTTGGCGCAATCCACGCCGAACGAGCCATTGTGCTTGTCGTCTTTACGATGACAATCGATGCAGGCCGGGGAAGCGCCCTTGAAATCAGCTACGGCTCGCACCTGCCGGTGGCATTCACCACACGTAATCTCCACGTGCTTGCCGGCCAGCGTAAATTTCAGGCGATTGTGATCGAACTTAGAGTAGCGATCGACGCCGTCATGGCAAGCGAGGCAATCTGATCCAAAATCGGCCACGTGCTTTGCAACGAAATCGGCCTGATAGCCCCGGTGACACGCTTCGCACCGCGCCCGATCGAACTTCGCCACGTTGTCGCCGTGACAATCGGCGCACGTAAAAGGCTGCCCGTCCGATCGTTTTTGGTGGGCGGCCAGCGTGAACTTCAGCCGCTCGTGGGGAAAGTCCTGGGCTGAGACCTGCGTCAACGCAGCCGCCGGCCCATTGTGTTCGCTGTGACACGTCCGGCATTGATTGATGTTGGGAAAAGCATTGTGCAGGGACTGCGGATCGGCGAGCTGCGCGCGAATGTCGGTGTGGCAATTCATGCAGCGCGTTGCCATCACTTCGCTGCTCCACGGATCAATATGGCAGCGCGCACAATCGCGGTCGATCTGCGCGTGAGACGTTACTCCACTCAGCACCTGTCCGTCACCGGTCATCTTGCTCAATGCGCCGGGGCTGAACATCGCACCCCCGCTCGCCAGCGCGACCCCGCCGACGATCAACAACGTGATAAGTCCGGCAAACAATCCAAGTGGAGTGAGACAGCCTAAGCGACGCATGGATATTTCCAATCGGTGATAGTCGGTACCAGCGGTGGTTATTTGATCAACGTTGCGTAATACAACGTCTCGACGACGTGAATAAAGGCCACGGTGAAGAGTGCTACACCGATGGGAATATGGATCGTGTGCCACACCGCCAGCAGCCGGCGCACAATCGCCAAGGATTGTATTTGCCGCTGAACGCGATAACGTTCATCCAGCCGATCTTTGATCTGCTGTGCGTGAGACTGACCCGCAGCGCCCAACGCCCGCAGCGCCCGATCGACCTCACGGTGATACCGCCACCGATCGAGCGTACGACCAAAGATCAGCGCCGCGCCGCCCGGGGCCGGGGGCGCCACCAGGGCCAAGCGAGGTGCGCCGAGCTCTTGCAGCTTGGCGTCGGCCAGCGCAATTTGCTGCTCCAGATCGCGCACGGCCACTTCGTCGCCGTCGACGGTGCGCGGCACGGCGGTGTAGATATAGCGCCCCACGACGCCGCTAAGGACAATAATCACCGTCAGCAGCATCAGCACCCCGGCCAGGCCGTTGAACTTCCACGACGAGTGCAGCAGCACCATGAACGGGCCGACCAGCCCGGTAAAGATGTGAATTTGGAGCCACGTGCTCATGCGCCCCAGCGCTTTGCCTTTGGCGCGTTTGCGGAGCGAGTACAACATCTCAGTGCTCAACATCAACACAAAACCCAGAATGCCAATGCCGTGCCCGAAGACTCCGCTGGCCCTGGGAATGCCCTGCGTCGCCACCAGCACATAGACCAGGGTGATACCGATCATTGCCGCCAGGGCATACCACAATTCATAAGTTCGCTGACGCACGTTGCGTTGACTCCCATTCTTGATAAAACTGCCTCAAATGATCGAAGGCGTCCGATTGATCCGCCAACATCACGTCGCGAATGGACGTGATGTCGATTCGTTTTGAAATCAGGTCGTACAACGGGCGCGCCCACATTTGATCACCCATGACGACTGCGCCGACGATGTGACGATCGTCGAACTGCAGCCGAATCCGATTTGCCTCCCACCGCGCATAGACCGCCCTGGCCGGTTCCAGCGAGCGCCATTGTTCGCTCTCGCCGCGCGAGAGCGTCACCAGGTCATCGTTGCGGCCGGCGCCCACTGCGCCAATGATGGTGGTAATCAACCCGGCCAGCTGCGTCACATTCATCGGCACAGTTCGCCGGTACGGCGTGGCTCCGCCCGCCATGTTAAATCCGGCCGCACGTCCCTGCGCCAGCGCACTTGACCACAGTACATCCAGCGACGATCGTCCCGTGTGCGGATCAGTCACTTGCGCCACATCACCCGCGGCGAAGACATCTGGCGCACTGGTCCGCAGATATTCGTCGACGACGATGCCGCGTTCAATTTTCAGGCCCGCCGCTTGCGCCAGTTCCAGCCGGGGGCGGACGCCAATCGCGACGGCCAGCATATCGCAGTCGATTCTTTCACCCGCGACCGTCTCCACGCCGATCAGTTTATCGCGCTTGCCAAGCGCCTGTTTGAGCTGGGTGCGAGGATGAATGATCACAGCTTCTTCACGCAGACGATCTTCGACCAGGTGCGATTCGGTTTCATCCAGCACGTTCGACCAGTATCGTCCGCTGCGCATCAAGTAATGCACCTTCACACCCCGCGCGCGCAGCCCCTCGACCAGTTCCAACGCAGTAATACCACCGCCGATGACGACAGCCGTTTTCCGGCGACCGGCCAGTTTCACGATGTGATGCAGGTCGTCCAGATTGTCCAGCTTGACGATGCCGGGCAGTTCACGGCCGGGAAAATCAGGCGGCACCGCGACCGAACCGGTCGCCAGCAACAACCGATCGTACCTTAGCGTCTTGCCGTTCACCAGTTTCACCTGATGCTGATCGGGCAGCAGGCGCTCGGCTCGTGCGGTGACGATCTGCGCCTTCAACTGCCGCCAATCTTCCGCCGTGCGCGCCATGATTTGTTTTTCAGGGATGTCGCCGCGCAGCACGTACGCCAGGCCGGGGCGCGAATAGAAACGGTGCGGCTCTTCAGCCACGAGCGTAATCGGGCTGTGCGCGTCGCGCTCGCGGATCGCCTCGGCCGCAGACTGGCCGGCAATACTTGAACCGATGATCACATATTCTGGCATAGACCAACTCACCATGCGGCACGAATCTCGCGCCGATCGGATAATTCACGGATTAGCTGTTGAACAAACCGATGCGTTCGAAGCGCAGCACGCCGCGCGGGCAACGGGTGACGCATTGTCCGCACGTCAGACAGTGCCCATCGTGAATCGGCCAGCCACGCCACGCATGCGCCCGTACGTCGATGTTGATCGGGCAATTGTAGGAGCAAATGCCGCACTGCACGCAACGGCTAGCATCAGGCACCACCTGTCCTTCAGACAGCGCGGTGTAACGGTTCAGTTCAGGATCAATGGAAGGATTTTTACTCAGCATCAGTTCCAAACCGAAGACATGATTTCATTCTGTTCTGGGTCGGCTACCGCGTGGCTTGCCACGCGGTAGTTTATTTGCCGTCGAGGCCAGCAGTCACGGTCTTCTCTGAACTCACCCGGAATTCCAGCACGTGGCTGCCGGGTGAAAGCGTCGGTGGATCATCTTTGGTAAATTCAGGAATCGAGGCTTCAGCCGGTTTGATTAACCGCCCTATCTCTGGTTAAAGCCTCGACTCCAATTGGAGAGATAGGCACTTGCCAAAGTTCATTGGATTATACACCCGGCGTACTTTCGCATCGTCAGCGTGAGCTGGCCCTGTAACTGTTGAGGCTGGCTATCCACGATTGACCGAGGCGAGCCATCCGCTCGCCGCCAGGCTGTGAAGCGCCATCATCATTCCGATGGATACTGAGGTGATGCGCGTGCGGGCTAATCCGAACAGTCTGACGAAATGGAAAGAGGAGATCACTGGGTCGCGTTATTTGCAGGCCGCACCTGATGTGTTCGAGAAGTTGGGGTATACTCCGGCGCAGCTGTAATCCTTCGGCAAACCCATCACGCACCACGCAACACGCACTACGCCGCACCGGGAGCGTAGTGTGTACTGCGTAAGGAGGCCAGCCTATGCTGCTCTATCCCCATCATCAACGCACGGTCGATCGGTTGATCGATCGCTTCAAAGATGATGCCAATACCCTCGCCCTGATCATTGGCGGATCGCTCGTCAAAGGTTACGGCAACGAAAGTTCTGATGTTGATTTCGTGCTCATTGCCACCACTGACGAATATGCGCGTCGTGAGGCCACGCGTGCCCTGACCTACTACGCCACTGATTTGTCCGATTATCCGGGCGGTTACGTCGACGGCAAGATTGTGAATGTGGCCTTTTTAGAGGAGGTGGCCGATCGGGGCAGTGAACCGGCGCGCTCGGCGTTCGAGAATGTGATCGTGGCCTACTCGCAGCTGCCGCAGTTGGCCGATCTGCTGCACTGCATCACGGCTTACCCTGAAGCCCATCACGTCGAAAAGATTCGCTCGTTTTATGCGCAGTTGCTGGCGATGCAGTGGTATGTCGGCGAGGCGGAGAAACACAACAACTGCTACTTGATGATGCACACCGTGTCCGATCTGGTGTTGTTCGGCGGCCGCTTGATTCTGGCGCACAATCGGATGTTGTATCCGTATCACAAGTGGTTTCTGCGCACGCTGCAAGATGCGCCAGCGAAGCCGGATGATCTGATGACGCTGATCGATCACTTGCTCAACGAGCCGAACAAAGCCAACGCCGATCGCTTGTGCGAGGCGATTCTGAACTTCACCGCGTGGCCCACGCCGCCCGAAGGCTGGCCGGCGCGCTTCATGGAAGATACGGAATGGGCGTGGCGCACAGGCAGCGCGGCGATTGCGGATTGGTAGTCACGATCATGTGAGGTGTCTCTTCGTTTCAAGTTCATGACCTTGGCGTTGGAAGATGTGTCAGATGAAGCACAATGCAGACCTGCGTTGTGCTTTTTTCATGGGTTACTCTTGTACTACTCATCGTCTGTCCCCTGTAACGAAACACCTGTCACTTCGTTTAACTCTGCAAGCGATTACCGCAGCAGGATCATTCGACATAGTCTGTGCAAGGGGGTGATGAGTTTAGAGCGAATTCCTAAATGGTTTACGCTCGCAGTCCGCTGCGCGTGGGTACACACCGCACTGCACGCAGTGGGTGCAAGTGTCCGCTGTTTAGCCACTGGATGTGACCATCCAGCGGGAGCAGTGGCGTAAATCAAAACGGGAACCGATCTAGTAGGCTGTGGTCCTGATCGGGTCGCAAATCTTGCAGCCAAATTGTGCACACAGACGTATAAGGAGGATCTTCATGCACGCATCTCACCAGGCCTCGTTGGAGGCTACCAGCATACATAGACGGGGGCTATGGCTCAGCGTTATAGTCGCATTGGCTTTGATCGGCCTTTCCCTGACATCGAATCCCAATGTTTGGGCGGCCAGCCGCGCCGGGGATACAGGCTCAGGTATGCCAGGCCTGAACTAATCAACGCTTATAAAACAGCTTCGCCGTGGATGGTGGCTTCCGGTCAGACCTTGACCTACACGATTCACGTTCGCAACATGAGTATGACGGATACTACAGCGCAGGTCACCGATCCGCTGCCGCCTGAAATGAATTACGTTTCGGGTTCGGTCAATCTGGGCGGCGTCTATCACGCCGGCGCGAATACACTGGCGTGGACGGCCGTCACCGTGACCAGGGGCAGTGAAGTGGTTTTGTCTTTTGCCGTAACTGCAACTGCCGTGACAACGCCAACGTTTGTGATGAACACGGCGACTATCACTGCCGGGCTTGCATCGTTCGAGCGCAGTGCGCCGGTAATGGTGATTCCAGAATCGATGGCGGCCGCTGATCTATCTCCCTCGGCGAAATATGCCGCACGTATGATGGTCACACCAGGCGATTCAGTTCCTTACGTGATTAAGCTGGTCAATCGAGGAACCCTGGCCGCGACGGTGGACGTAAGTGATCCCTTGCCGCTTGAGATGAACTACGTTCCGGCATCGGCCACCGGGGGTGGCGTGTATGATGCCGGTACGCGGACGTTATCCTGGCACAACGTTAATGTCTCTGCCTTCGGACATATGGAGTTAACGTTCGTGACGACGGCGACGACGAGCAGCGTGTCGCCTACGCTTGTCGTAAACACCGCCACGATTGCCGCCGGGTCGCAGACATTCGATCGGCGTGCCACCGTTGTGATCGTTCCTCATTCAGAAGTGCCGCCGCATCCGTTGCTGGCAGGCTCTTACAAGAAAGCCTCGCAGCGTCGAATCACGGCGGATGACACGTTGACCTACACGGTTAAACTCATTAACAGCGGCGCGGTCGATGCGCTGGTCAATGTCACCGATCCGGTGCCGCCCACGTTGAATTACGTGGAGAACAGCGCCACGAACGGTGGCATGTACGATCCAGGCACTCAAATTGTCGCGTGGGATGCCATCACCGTACCTGCGGGGAGCAGCGTGCCCCTGTCGTTTGCCGTCATGGCGACCGGCACGGTCACGCATCCGACTTTGTTGATGAACACGGCGACGATCAGCGTCACTGGTGATGGCTCGTTCAAGCGCCAGGCGCCGGTCCTGTTGATGCCCATGGCGAGCGGCGATCAGATCGCCCCGATCGTCCACAGCGTCACCATCGGCGATCAAGATGTCTTGAACAGCCCGACGACCACGCTGCATATCTCGGCCACGGACAACATCAGCGTTAGCCAGATGTTCATCCGTGAATGGCAGTTGACGGCGGTGCCTTTCCCCCACTGGAACGTCAGCCACTCGAGCGGCTGGGTGCCCTATCAGGCCGACTATCCGTGGACGCTGATGTCCAACAGTGGTGTTCATTTCGTCGGCGTGTGGGTGGCGGATGCGGCGCACAACGTTTCGGAATTGGATCACGGGGGCTTAGACTTCGCCAGCCTGGTGTTGCCTGACGCCACCGTCGAACACAAGCATGTGGTGCCGTATCTGGTTTACTATCCCGCCGGAGTTACGGTGACAGCACAGATCACTTCTACGGTTGGCGATGCCGATCTGTACGTGTGGTATCCGCATAACTTCTTCTGGTCCGATCGGAAGAGCATCAAGCCCGCGCCCGGTGCGGATATGGTGACGTTCACGACCCCGCGCGCTGGAATTTACTTATTCCTGGTGCGCGGCTTTACGGATGCGACCTATGACCTGAGCATCGAACCCGCAGGCGGCCCGCGCGCCTGGCCGGCTTCAACGGGTGATGATGATCGTAATGACGATCATCGACCGGCGATCGACCTGACTGTGCCCGACACCATTTCGGCCAAGGCCGATGAGTTGACGCTGGAGCCGTTGTTGTCGCAGAGCGGCGTCGATCCGCTCGTGACGGCTCCAACAGTGGATGGTCTCTATCAGATCTATCTGCCCGCCGTTGTCAGGTAGTACGGAGTTGAAATAGCTCGTCCCAGAAGTTAACCTGATATAGAATGTGTCACGCCCTATCCCGATCAACGTGGGTCACTGATCGAGCTGTTGTCTGTCGCGCAGGCCTTGCGAGCAGCGCCCGCCGTGACACCTTCGCCCGATTTTCGATTCGCCCGATTTTCGAGTCGATGCCCGGCAGCGGTTGATCGCTCGCCTGCCGTCACGTCGATCGCGGCGTGCCAGCCTGGTTACTGCTTTGAGCGCGTGGGGTAAGCGCTTGGTTGCCGACAAAGTCCTGTTTCTGCGTACTGCGTTCATCTTGCTTGTGGATGTGCTGTTAGGGTCGAGTGTGGTCGTTGCTTCGGTCCAGTCGCTGCCCAATGATGTGCTGTATCCGGTGAAGCGCACGATCGAGCAAGCACGCCTGGCGTTTGCGCCGGATAGCGCCAGCAGCGGCGATTTACGTTTGACGTTTGCCGCCGAGCGCCTGGATGAGGTGCAGCGTTTGATTGATCGCGATCGGGGGGCCGATGCCACCATCGCCATCGACGACTTTGCCGATCAAATGCAATCGGTCGTCTCGATCGCGCACAGCATGCCTGACACGCTTGAGCGGGCGACTCTGATCGCGCGCGTCAACGAATCAATCCAATCATCTGAGGTCGTGTTGTCCAAGACGCAAGTGCGTTTGCCGGAATCCGCGCAGGTGGCGGTAAGGCGCGCGCGCGCCGTGCTGGCCGAGCGACCGGATGATCCGCGCGGCACTCAGCCGTCGGTGGCACCACTGGTTCCGACCGAAGTGATACCCACTCGGACGGCCACGCGTCATGCGACTCCTATGCCCTCCAGAACCTTGCCGAATGTGACGCGAGACGCACCCGGCTGGCTGCCAACTCCAGTCGAACATCCTGTTGATCCACCCACACGCCAGCCTATACCGCTGCCAACTCGTCAACCAACCGTTCTGCCCACGAACCAGCCTCAACGCAGAACGTGGGTGCCGCCTACTGTTCGCACCCAGCTGCCACCCATCATGCGTCCAACTCGTCTACCGCCTTCTTTCCCGACGATTATGCCGCCACTCCCGTCGACCTTCGTGCCGCCGCAGTTCCCGACACCCGTCCCGCATTTTAGCTGGCCGGGACCCGGGCGTCAGCGCTGAACGATTCGTGGCCGTGCCAACCCCGCTTGGGTCATCACCTTCTCACGAATGGTAAGAAGACCTGCTGCGGATCGATGATGACGGCCAACCACGGCCCGATCGCGCTGTACCCTCCAGCGGCGCTAATCCGATAGTCGTTGTTGATTATCGTCGCGGTGGCGGTGATGACGAAACTCACTTGCGTGTTGGCGCTCGGCGCTAGAATGCCCACCGGCCAGCTCAGCGTTTTGCCGTTCAGCGTTCCACCATTGACGTAAACGGCATTGAGCGGGAGCACGTTCGTGATCAACACATTCGTAGCGGTGACGGGACCGCTGTTCTGTGCAGTAAGCGTGATCGTGATGGGTTCACCAGAGTGCGCCGTAGCAACCGCGCTGGCTTGAAGGGCCAACCGTGGAATGGGTGTGAGGTCAGGCAGTAGAATCTTAGACGTATACGGCTGCAAGGTCAACGTGCCGACGACCGAGTCGCCACTGAGGTCGATGTACGGTTTGCTTAACGTGAAGGTCTTGGGATTGCGGGTATCATTGTAGAACAGCTCGGCCTGAGCCAGCGTTGCAGAAACCAATTCGGTCGAATGCGTGTCTTTGCCGGACGCCGCCTTCCATTCGGCCAACGTTTTGTCGCCGCTGACGCGGATGTGTTTCGCGCGGTTGGCGTGATAGAAGCTGTTGTAATCGGAAGTGACCAGCTGTCCCGCACTGTCTGCCGATAGTGTTCCAGCGTGGTCAATCTTGCTTAACAGGATATTGCCGCTGTGATTCGAGATGCTGCTATTTCCAGTTACATCCACCTGATTGGCCCACAAGTCAGCCGCCGTGGCGTTGTTGAAGAGCGTGTTATTCTGGATGACACCCGTTGAGTTCTGATACAAGATGCCATCCGCCGTAGAGTGCGCGATGGTGTTGTTGGCCGTCGTGATGTTGGCCGAGTTCTGATCGATGTAGATGCCAAAGCCGAACTGCGCCCGAAAATTGGGATGCGTGCCATCGGTGTTGCCGATGGTGTCGGTGATGATGTTGCTCAGAATCTGGATGTCATGTACGCCGCTGCCAAAGGTGTTGATCGCGCCGCCGTCGCCTTTGGAGAAGCACGTCTGATCGAAGAAGTTGTTGGCAAACGTGCTGCTATATCCAAATATCTGGATGCCGTTGTAGCCGATATTTTCGAAGCGATTGTACTGCACGGTGAAGCCGTAACCGGAACGAGCGGGCTTATCGACGTAGATGCGTAGCCCCGCCCCGTCCTCCGTGCAGGTGCCTTCATTTCCGGTCTTACCGCAGCCCATCCCCGCTTCATTCAAGTTGGCGATAAGGCCGATGTTGCGAATGGTGTTGCCCTCGATCGTGGTCACCCGACTGGGTGTGTGAATACCAAAACTGTTTGCACCATCGATGATGTTGTTCTGAATGAGGATGTTGTTACCGCCGCGCCAGCCGTCCACTCCGGCACTTGCGCCCCACACCCAACTCCATAGATTGACGCCCGAGTCGTCCACATCCCGAATCGTGTTGTTCCGGATCGTCAGGTAACTGTTCTCGTCGGGATGCAAGTTCCTCGGCGAGACGATGCCGCTTCTGAACCAGCCGCGAATCTCAAAGTTGTCGATCACCACGTCGTGCACCTGATCGGCCAGATCGGTGCCGAGATTGATCGCGCCCCAATTGCGATCGTCGGTTTTCAGTATGACTGAACCCTCGATCGTCGAACTGTTCGGATTGGTGGTCGTGTACAGATAGACCTTACGCGCAGTCTTGTCGTAGTACCATTCGCCTTCACGATCGAGCGTACTGAGTGAATTGTTGATGAAAAAGCCCCAACCGGTACAGTCGGTCGTGTAAGGGCACGCGACATTCTCGTTCAGCGTGATCATCGAGCCGTTCTGAGCCGTGATGTCACGATTCACCATCGACCAGCGAATAACCTTGAGGTGAATCGTCGCGCCGATCCAATTGCCGGTGGGCAGAGCCATGACGGACGTCAACTGGTTGCCGCTGGGCTGCGCTGAAACGGTCATGTAGCCGCCATCCCCATTATCCAGATTCGGCCAGCGACCCATCGTCAAGCGCTGCTCGTTGCGGAAGAGTTGATTGATGCCGTTGGGAAAAGTGGCGGCGGATACCGTTGCCATATAGATATTGCCGGAATAGACCGACCAACTGCCGATCGGTTGTGTGCCGGACATGATCGGTTTGTTGGCGCAATCGCTCGTGGGGTACGAGCCATAGGTGATCGGGTTGCCGGATGCGCCGGACTTCGTCACCATCAGCATCTCGCCGCGCCACACATCGCCGCACTTGAACAAGACCTTATCGCCCGCTTGCAAGTTCAACGCATTCACTTTGCCAATCGTCTTGAACGGCGTCGAGGTGGTAAGACCGTTGTTGGCATCCAACCCATCGGTCATGGAAACGTAGTAGGTGGTGTTGGCCGCTCGGGCGGGCAGGGCGGCGCTGAAGAACGATACGCACAGACCGATGATCAATAGACAACGCAGAACGGGATTCATGGCAGATCCTTTCACAGAGAAATTCATAGCAGGAGTCGAGGCTTGCTTCGTAACACTCTGATTGTGATGCACTCGCGGCTAAAAATGAATGGTACATTAGTGGGATGTCGCACAATCTACAAACGCAATTCTTACCTTGCGCGACAAGATTACATGATAGAATCGATCACGGGGATGCTGACAAACCATGAAACGCGCTGCGTGATCCTCATCAGTCACAATTAGCCCTTCATGATTTCTTGGCAAGTGCAGTAGCGGTGTCGTAATATGCTCTAATTGCAGAGCTGGTTTGCGATATCGTTCAATAACAGCATAGGGAGGAAACATGAAACCGCGTTGGTCCGTGTTGGTCTGTCTCTTCGTCATAGCTGGTCTGTGGCTGGCTCCCGCCAGCGTGATCGGTATCGTCGCTGCGAGTCCTCAGAGTGCCACCAGTGTTTCTGCCTCACGCGTCTCGGCGTCCCCCGGCGCGCCGCTGTCTCAACCCAATATGCCGCAGGATGTGCCTGACACGTTGGTCGCCAGCGGCGTTTCTGATTACACCATCGCCTCGCCCAAATTGTTCTGGCACACGGGTCCTGCGTCCTGTCCACCGCATGGCCCCACTACACCCACGGATAACTTCATCGACCAAATTAGCCGTGTCGCCATTCAGGGCAGCTTGCCGCGGCAACTGTATTTCCAGCAGTTGGTCTGTGACGGTCTTGCCGGGCGCATGACCTCCACCAACATGGTGGCCGATAGCAAGTACGTTTACTTCACCAAATCCGATGGATTGTATCGCCTATCGGTGAACGCGAATGTGGGTGACGCGCCGGAACTGGTGAACGCCCTCGTGTATGGCTACGCCGAGTTGGCGATCGACACTGACCACGTCTTCGTGCTCATGTTCAACAACGACAATACCGGCACCATCGACATGGTGAACAAATCGAATAACCAGCGGGTCTTTCTGACCAATACCGGCACCTATCCGGGAGCGCTTCAGGTCAGTTACGCCTACGACTTTCTCACCAACAGTGAGGGCTATTACCTCTACTGGCTGCAGGGCGGTTCGATTCACCGGCACGATCTGAACACCGGCACAGAAATATCCATCAACCCCGGCGGCGGTGCCTACGTCACGACCTATTATGCCGAGGGCGGACGATCCTTCAGCAGCTGCGGCATTATTTGTTCTTTCGGCACCAGCGACCTAGTCTACATGAGCACGGGGTCGCAGGTGAAGTATTACAACAATCGGACGGGCGCTTTTAGCGCCGTCATTTACGACGCCGGCGCCGACACGATCTATAGTCTGGTCACCGACGATAACAATCTGTTCATGTTGCGGAGCTATCTCGAAGCCTGCGGACTGCTGTTCTGCAATCGAACCGACTACGTCCTGCGCCACGCGCGCAGCGCATCCGCCTCAGCCGATTACTTGTACATCGGCACGCCCCAATCCTCTGATGCCTCCAGCCACTTAACCGCCGCCAGCGATTACATCTTCTGGCAAGATAGCGGTCAGGTCTTACGCTTGCCCAAGACGGCGGGCGCACTGCCGACGACGAACGTGAAGATTACGGGCCTCGAGATCACGCAAGCGATTCAAAACCCCGATAACTCGGTGCGCCTTATTCGCGATAAGCGAACCTTCGTGCGGGTGTTCGTCAAATCCGACGGCTCTTCCGTTCCAGGCGTGACTGCTTTGCTGGACGGGCGCAACAACTGTGGCGCGCTCAATTCCCTGCTGCCCGTTAATGACGTCGGCGCCAATCTCACCGTATGGTCCTCTCCTCAACGTACTAACTTGAATGACAGTTTCCTGTTCGAGTTGCCGTGGTCATGGACGGAGTGCGGATCGCTCTCGTTGACGGCGCGGTTGAATCCATTCCACGCGCCGCCCGAAAACTACTATGATGACAACAACTGGAACGACGGGCCGTTCACCTTCTCCAACTCACCGCGTTTGCAAGTGCAGTTTATCGCGTGGCAATACGTGCTGTTTAATCAGTGGCATACGCCCATGTTCATCCGCGACATCATGGAGACCTACTCGTGGATTCGGCGCGCGTATCCGGTGAACAGCACCACCGGCTTCAGCACTGATCCATCGGCTGGTTTCCGGCCTGGCTTGTGGTTCGCAGGCGATGACACGCTGGGCGCGAAAGTTGCGGGCACCGATCCGAGTTGCCAGGATTTGTATTGGAAGGATGACAAAAATGTGTGGCACGACGATCGCAACTTGTGCGCCAGTCGCTACACCAATCAACAAATGGTGCAGATGCGCGCCGAGAACGGCATGCCCTCGTCGTTGTTCTTCTATGGCATGATCGCCGACGCGAAGACCCCAACCAACCAATGGGTCTTTCCGCGTGGGCAGGCCTGCTGCGGCACGGCGGTATCCAGCGGACCCGTGGGCCAGGATGGACCAAGTGGATATTTCTGGTGGAATGGCGATGGCACTTACGCCGATTGGTACGCCGCGCACGAAATTGGGCACACGCTCGGTCGCGCCCATCCTGCGACCAAAGGCCCCAACGCGGCCGCTCACATGTGTGGTCAGTCCGAGGACGACACGAACTATCCGTACAATTACACTCAAATCGGTCCCAACGACAATACGGAAGGCTTCGATGCCGGGGACTCCAGCTTGAAGCAGCCCAAGCGCATCTATCCGGGCACGCAGTGGTTTGATGTGATGAGTTACTGCGCGCAACAGTGGCTGAGCGATTATACCTATGAGGCGATGTATCAATACATGATCGCTCATCCGACGGCTCCGCTCACGCCCGATCGGCTGTTAGCATTTCCGGCGTTAAGCGGCGATTGGGTGTCGTTGGTAGGGACGATTGTCTCCAGCACCAATTCGGCCACCATCAATCAGGCGGTACGGCTCAACACGATTGATGCGCTGACGGCCCTGGAACCCGGCGCTTACGCGATCCGCCTGCTCGACGGTTCGAACGCGACGGTGGCCGACTACGCTTTCACGCCTGACCCGATCGATGGTGCGCCTGGCTTATTGAGCTTCCATGAGATTGTGACGATGACGGCCAGCACAGCCAAGGTGCAGATTGTTCGCACCGCCGACAACACCGTGTTGACTTCACTCAACGTGCCCGCGCATGGTCCATCGATCAGCAATGTGGCTTTGGTGGGCGCGCCGAATCCCGTCACCGGAACCGTCACAGTCAATTGGACGGCCAGCCATCCCGACGGCTTACCGCTTAAGTTTGATCTCTACTACTATCGCACTGGTTCGCCGTTGCCGCAGCCCTTAAAGATGAACGTCACCGGCAACAGCACCCAGATCGATACCTCGCTGTTGGGTGGTGGCACGGCTCACCTCCGTGTGGTCGTGACCGATGGGTTCAACACGGCCCATGCGGATAGCGCGGCGTTTACCATGGCGAGCAAGCCGCCCGTGCCCCTCATCGATACGCCGGGGACGGGGCTTCACGTTCACTATGGACAGCTCATCAACTTCTCCGGCGAGGCGCTGGATTATCAAGATGGCAGCGTCGCCGGATCGAACTTGAGCTGGTCTGACGAGAAAGGCGCGCTAGCGACAAGTTCGTTCTGGTCGACCGACAATTTGCTGGTAGGTACGCATACCATCGTGCTCACGGCCACGAATAGCGTTGGTCTATCGGCTAGCACCAGCATCACCGTGGTGGTCGATGATGATCTTAATCTGCTTGATCCAACGCTCACTGTTGGACCGACGCAGTTAGGCTGGACTTTCCCGGTGAGCGCGACGGTTCCGCAAACGGCGGTCCTGACCGTCGGCAACGCGGGCTCTGGTTCGATCGACTGGTCGGCTAGCAGCGATGCGTCGTGGTTGACGCTCGATGTGGTGACGGGCACCGCGCCTTCCAGCATCGTCGTCACGGCCAATCCCAGCGGTATTCCGAATGGCACCGGTTTGAGCGGGCACGTCATCGTCTCGGCCAACTCACTTTCGCAAACCGTTACGATTCCGGCGGGCATTGTGGTCGGCTCGTTGTTCGACAAACCGATCGATAGTGCACCCTACAAGGTATTACTGCCCTTGATTTGGAAATGAGCGGACTGTGATCAATGTCCCCGAAAGGTGGCTTCAGCCTTTCGGGACCTTTGCGTTCTTCACTGAGCAACACAGCCCGATCAATCGATCGGGCTGTGTTTGATCGGGCCTGTGGTAGAATGGCGGCCGATGAATGAGACACGTTCAACCAAGCAACGTCTGCGCATTCACTTCACGCGTGATGAGACACTGAAGTTCATCGGGCATCTGGATATGGCGCGCACGTGGCAGCGCATCGCGCGTCGCGCCGATTTGCCGTTGGCCTATTCCGAGGGATTCAATCCGCAGCCGCGCCTGACTTTCGCGGCGGCGTTGCAGGTGGGCTGCACCAGCGATCACGAAGAATTGGACATGGTGCTGTCGCCCGCATGCGAGATCGAAGCCGTGAAAGCACAACTCGATCGCGCGCTGCCGGCGGGGATGAAGGTGATCTCGATCGTGGAGATGCTGTATAACGCGCCCGCTTTGCAGATGCAACTGATCGCGACGGAGTTTGAGATCACCGTCGAGGGCGCAGAAACGATCGGGTTGTTGAATGAACGCGTGCCGCAGTTCAACGCGGCGCAGGAAGTCATGCGCGAGCGACGCGGCAAGCTGTACAATCTGCGGCCACTGGTGCAGACGTTGACGCTCGAGCCGGCGCAAGCCGATCGGGTGGTGATCCGATCGCGCTTGCAGGCGACGCAGGCGGGCACCGGCCGCCCCGATGAATTGGCGGCGGCCCTGGGGCTCGATCCGGTCGCGGTCAAAATTAAACGAACTCAACTAATCTTTCTTGACAAAACGAATTGAAACGGTATAATTCGAGGGCTTGCGCGGCCAGCATTTCGGGCCGCGAATTGTTGTCTAAATGTGGAGGCGCACGTGTACGCAGTATTCGAAGTGGCAGGCAATCAATACCGGGCCGAAGTCGGCGATAAAGTGCAAGTGGAACGCTTGCCGCAGGAAGTCGGCGCGACGGTCGAAATCGACAAAGTTTTTATGGTGGCCGACGGCGATCAGGTGACGGTGGGTCAGCCCACGGTGGACGGCGCGAAGGTTGTGGCGAGCGTTACCGAGCAGAGCAAGGGCCCGCGCGTACTGATTTTCCAGTATCGCATCGGTGGCAAGCGGCATCGCACGCAGGCCACGCACCGCCAGAATTACACGTGGCTGCAGATCGAGCAGATCGTCGGCGCGTAACAGGAGAAGGCAGACATGGCACACAAGAAGGGCGGCGGGTCAGCCCGCAATGGTAAGGATTCTCGTTCGCAGCGTTTGGGTGTCAAGCGCTTTGGCGGTGAGGCGGTCCGTTCGGGCAACATCATCGTACGACAGCGCGGTATGCATTTTAAGCCGGGCGAGAATGTGAAGTTGGGCAAGGATTATACGTTGTTTGCCACGGCCGACGGTGTAGTGGTGTTTGAGCCGCTGCCCGGCGATCGTAAGCGCATTAGTGTGCAGCCCAGCGTAGAGCAGAGCGCTCCCGTTGAGCCGCAGGTTGCATAGCAGGAAAGGTTAGGTCTGACATGAAGGAAGGGATTCATCCAGCGTGGTATCCGCAGGCAAAAGTGATCTGCGCGTGTGGCAATGCGTGGACCGTGGGCGCGGCGATTCCTGAAATCCGCACCGATGTGTGCTACAACTGCCATCCGTTCTTCACCGGCGAGCAGCGCATTGTTGACACCGAAGGACAGGTCGATCGCTTCATCAAGCGTTTGGAGAAGCGCCAGGAGACGGTGGTTGCTGCTCCCACGAAGGCCAAGCGCCGCAAGGAAAAGCAAGCCATCGTTGAGCTGGTAGACGAAGAAGCGGGCGCCGGGGCATAACCGCCTGCGCGCAACACAATAGACAAAGGGCAGAGTTGACGCGGGTTACGCACCCGCAACGACATCTGCCCTTTTGTTTTTGTTGGGACGCGGATAAACACAGATTGATACGGATGATAAAATCATATCGATGGAAATCTGCGTTCAGAGGTTACTACTCAGCCGTCATGCCCCGCGAAGCGTGCTTCTATCGGGCATCCAGAGTGACTATCGGCAAATCACGCTGGGGAGCTGGATTCCCGCTAGACGCACGCGGGAATGACAGTGCAGCGAAGGCTGATTAGCTACATCCAGAGTGAGGAAATTATGCACGATCGTCAGCCTCATTACGGTTGGTTGGAAGTCATTTGTGGCAGCATGTTCAGTGGCAAGACCGAAGAGATGATTCGGCGGGTGCGCCGGGCGCGCATCGCCAAGCAGAAGGTGCAGGTCTTCAAGCCGGCGATCGATAATCGCTACGCGGTCGAAGAAGTGAAATCGCACAACGGCCTGGGGGTCGAGGCGATCCCGGTCAGCAGCACGATGGAATTGCTGGCGAAGCTGCGGCCGGACACGGAAGTGATTGGCATCGACGAGATTCAGTTCTTCGATGCGCCGATTGTCTCTACTGTACAAGACTTGGCGAATCGCGGCGTGCGGGTGATCGCCGCCGGGCTTGATATGGATTTTCGCGGCGAACCGTTCGGGGCGATGCCGCAGCTGATGTCGGAAGCCGAGCACGTCGATAAATTGCACGCGATTTGTGTGGTGTGTGGTGCGGAAGCCAGCCGCACCCAGCGTTTGATCGATGGCCGCCCGGCGGCCTACGACGATCCGATTATTCTCGTCGGCGGCAGTGAATCGTATGAGGCGCGCTGTCGTCATTGCCACGAAGTGCCGCGGCGATCCTGAAGGAGTCCAGTATGTCTGAAGCAGAAATTGTCCTCGGCTACGTCTCCCCTTCCAAAGATATTCTTATTACGCCCGATAAATTGCAGGCGCGTATTACCGAAGTGGGCCGGCAAATCGAAACGGACTATGCCGGCAAAGAGTTGGTGCTGGTGTGCATTCTGAAGGGGGGGGTGTTATTTCTGACCGACCTCATGCGCGCCATCCACATTCCGCACGCGATCGATTTCATGGCGGTCAGCAGCTATGGGATTGGGGCGCGCGAATCCACCGGCATTGTACGCATCATCATGGACCTGGAACGGGACATTCGCGGCAAGCACGTGCTGATTGTGGAAGACATCATCGACTCGGGCCGCACGTTGAGCTACATCTGCGAAGTGCTGCACGCGCGCGGGCCGGCCAGCCTGAAGATTTGCACGCTGCTCGATAAGTACGAGCGGCGCGAAGCGGAAGTCAAACTCGATTACGTCGGTTTCCGCATTCCGAATGAATTTGTGTATGGCTACGGATTGGATCTGGACGAACTGTATCGTAATCTGCCATTTATTGGAGTGGTCAGGGATTAGCAAGATGCAGGGTGCAGGATGCAAAACGCGCCGACTGGGTTACTTGCCAGTCGGCGCGTTTTTGCATGGAACGGATTTCGATAGAGGGCTATGTCGCTCAACGACCAAGCTCACCTGCCGCTATTCCGTTGTGCTTCATAGCGGTCGGGTGTAGCGCGTTGTCAGGTCTTGTGACTCTGTTCCAAAGTTATTACTACATTTCCCTGTTTGTGTCCTGTTTCGACATACCGGTGAGCCTCGGCGATCTGTTCCAACGGATAGCTTCTATCTATGACCGATTTTATCTTTCCTGCCTCAACAAACTCTTTGAGGAAAATTAAATCTTCAGTCCTGTGGCTGGCTGCCCCCCCTATTACTTTCTTGCTGGTTCTCATCGAAGTCCATCGCCCTCGAACCATCTGTGACAGCGTGGGGTTTGCTAAAAGATAGCGTCCATTTTCCTTTAGCGATCTTATACTATGTGAAAACGAACTCTTGCCTACCACGTCGAAAATCACATCATAGGCCTCACTACTTTGAGTAAAATCTTCTTTCGTGTAATCAATGACATGGTCTGCACCAATCGAGCGCAGCATGTCCAATTTCCCCGTGCCGTCTACGGCGGTCACTTCAGCCCAAAAGTGTTTGGCCAGCTGTACCGCAAAAGTACCGATACTTCCCCCCGCGCCATTAATCAAAACCTTTTGTCCGCGCTGGATATTTCCCTGCCTCAAAAAATGCAATGCTTCAAGTCCCGCAACAGGAACGGCAGCGGCTTCCTCATAGGTCATATTGGCCGGTTTTATCGCCAGCCCCCCTTTCATCTCTTTAGGTTCCCCAGGCAGACATATGTACTCAGCATAAGCGCCGAAACCAAAACCGGTAGTTCCAAAAACCTGGTCACCCTTTCGAAAAAGTTTTACATCTTTGCCTGCTGCCTCAACTTCCCCGGCTAGCTCCTGCCCGATTATCTTTATTCTTGTTGGTCTTCTGAGACCCACATACATTCGCATGGGAAGCGATAAAAAGAGCGGGAATTTGAGACTGCGCATCTCGCAGTCCCCGGCTGTTACGGTTGTCGCATGTACTTTTACCAGTACTTCATTGTCTCTGGGAGCAGGTTTTGCCACCTTTTGGAGTTGGAGGACATCTGGAGGCCCGTAGCGAGTCCATATAATTGCTCTCATTGTCAGCGACTATGCTCCATCGTGATGACGACGCTGCCCGCTTTGTGGCCCGATTCGGCATACCGGTGCGCCTCGGCCGTCTGTTCCAGCGGATAGCATCGGTCGATGATGGCTGTGATCTTTCCCGCTTCAACCAGCTCTTTGACGGTCATCAAATCTTCGAGGCTTCCTGGGGCAAGCGCGCAGATGACTTTCTGGTTGCCGTTCCGAGAGGTCCACGCCATCTGAACCAGTTGCTTCAACTTGAAGCTGGCATATAGCAAAATGCCGCCGGGCTTGAGGACACTTTTACAGCGCGAAAACGAACTCTTGCCCAGGATGTCGAAAATCAGATCGTAGGTCTCGCCGCTTTGAGTGAAGTCTTCGCGGGTGTAATCGATGACGTGATCCGCCCCCAGGGATTTCACGAATTCCAATCGTGGCGTGCCGCAGACCCCGGTCACTTCTGCTCCAAAGTA
>PMCF01000452.1:0-2563 GCA_003154115.1 Anaerolineae bacterium | reverse complement strand
AGCGCCATGATGGCCCCATAAGGAATAGCGGCGGCTTCTTCATAGGTTAGGTTGGCCGGTTTGATGACCACCGTCGCGTCTTCGGGCATACAGACATATTCAGCATACGCGCCCATGTTCTCACCGCGGTAACCAAAGACCTGGTCGCCTGGCTTGAAGCGTGTGACCGCTGAGCCGACGGCCTCAACCTCCCCGGCCAACTCACTGCCCAGGATGTGTTTTTTAGGCTGGTTGAAGCCAAACGCGAAGCGTGCCGGCAGCCAGAAGAAGATCGGCATGTTGAACTGGCGCGGCGTAACGCTCTTGAAATTNNGCGCAGGCTTCGCCACTTCGGCAAGGTGCAACACATCAGGCGTTCCGTATTCGGTGTAGAGACTAGCTTTCATGAGGATTCCTCTCTTTCAATTTGCAACGGCGTGTGCTAACGCCGCGGGTGTGCGGCAGCCGGCGATAGCCGGCGCTTCCTGGATCAACGCATCGTTCTTCAGTGCCTCGACCATGAATAAGGCATAATCCACGCGGCGGGTGATGTTGCTGGCGAGGATGGGATCACCCACATGCCGACTCCACACGGGCAGTCCCTGGCCTTCGCCTTCTTCCAGATCGCTGCCGCGCACGATCGTCCAGCGGGTGTTACTGGCGAAGATTCTCCGGCACGCTTCTACTTGATCGTCAATATCGATGATGTGTGTCAGCCGGCTGACCCAGCGGGCGATCGTCTCCTCGCGCTTCAGGGACGGCGGGTACACGTCCTGTCCATCATAAGTGATGTGCCAGCCGCAGGAGAAGATCAACCGCGCGTTCGGATTTGCGTAGTCGAGGACCGCTTGAGCTGTTCCTGACGAATATTGGTGCACGCCCCACGGAACCAGCACGGTCAGTACCCCGTCACAGCCTGCGACCGCCTGCTTGATCACCGCGCGATCATTCGTCGCGCCGGGCATGATGGTGATGTGCTCTTTGAATGCGTCGAGTTTGCTTACGCTGCGCTCTCGACAGACGCCAACCACTTCATAGCTTCGGTCAAGCGCGTGCTGTACCATGTACTGGCCGAGCTTCCCGGAAGCCCCAACAATGCAAACTTTCATCGTTCCCTGACTCCTTTTATTGTTTGACGTTTGCGGCATCTGTCAGGCTCGGTCCAACAAGATTGACTGAGACCAATGGCAGGCCTAAATCGCGTACTTTTTTGAGCAGGCCATGCAATGCGGCCTGATCAACCACCGGGCCGATCAGACGCGTCTCGCCGGTGTCTGTCAGCGTGATGGTCATGCTCCCAAACCGATCGGCCCACCGCGCATCAAGGTGTCCCTTGAGGCGAATCTCGTAGATCGCCGGTTCATCTTGTATGGGAATGATGGGCTGGGTGTCGCTCACGAGTCACCTTTCGTACTGTCTTCGGGTACAGAATACCAACGAAGGTGGTGAGCCGTCATCACCACATGTGGTGATTGAGGTGGTGATTTGTTCAGCGGGAGGCCGCGAGGAAAACAAATAGCCCCGGCGGGTTGCGCCAGGGCTGGGGGCGTTTGATCGTTGCCGGGTTGCTCACCGGCGGCATTCTCGCGGTCGGTTGCCCGATGGTGTTACGCCCGCGGAGACGCGGGCTTGGAGCACCTGAATAGGATGTTACCACTCGCACGAACACGGTCGAGGAGCAGAGCATCACCTTAATACATCTGCTGGCACGTCCACAATCTTCATCAAATCGGGAATCAGAACACTTTTGCTCGCGACCAGAGTTGCGACTTGTTTGTCGCCTTCCAGCCAGTAAAGGACTCCTACATAGTTGTCATCCTTTAATTCAACTGTCAAGCTGTTATCGAAACGGCCAAACAACAAAATGCCCGTTTGGACTCTGGTCTTGGAGTCGTAAATGTTGGGCGCAATCGCGAACGCTTGGCCATCAAGTGACTCTATGGGATTGAATAATTGGTTGCTATCTCCTTCCATGCTATAGTGCTGAACCAATTGCATCTGATGAGCTATATCCAACAGGTGCAAAATTAACATATAAGCAAAGATTTCGCCTGTTTTTTCGGCCAAAATTCAATGTGCCAGCTGGCATTTATATGTTAGTTTTGCACCTACGGGCTATATCATATACATTCAACCAATTGGAGCCATGCCAATCTGCTGTGAACAAGTAACGGTTATCGAATGAGAATGCAACTGGCTGGTCGGGTAGAGATGTGCTTGAATAAAGCGTCCACCGATTGTCAGTATAATGATAAATCTCTGTCCCCTTCTCTTGAGAGAGAAAGATCGCTAACCATTGCCCATCTTTGGACCACCTAGTCAAGAGGGTTTTCAACTTATCAACCTTTAACGCCGCATCCTGAGGGTGTGTGACGGGAGCAACAATCAAAGATCCACTCTGACCGGTATAAACTATCCATTGTGAATTAGGCGAAAATTCTAGAGGCATTGCCCGTATTAAAACAGTATCTGTTGTGATATCATCAAAAAGTTCGGTCACATCTTCTGGGTGATCCAAGCTAAATAACCAGAATTTGTTGTACTGCGATCCTTGCGTTGCATAAGCAATCAGCTTGCCATCAGG
>PMCF01000448.1 GCA_003154115.1 Anaerolineae bacterium | reverse complement strand
GCGATTGTCTCGTCCTTATTCTTGTCCAAACCATAGGCCAACGAGGCGGCGGTGGGTTCGTTGATGATGCGGAGCACTTCGAGACCCGCGATGCGGCCCGCGTCCTTCGCGGCCTGGCGCTGCGAGTCATTGAAATAGGCGGGCACGGTAATGACGGCCTGCGTAACGGTCTCGCCCAGATAGGCTTCCGCATCCTGCTTCATCTTCTGCAAGATCATGGCCGACACTTCCGGCGGCGAGTAATCTTTGCCGTCCATCACCACGCGGCAGTCGCCGTTCGGCGCTTCCACGATTTTATAAGGCAGGCGCTTCAACGCTTTCTGTACCTGCTCGTCGCGCTGCTTGCGGCCCATCAAACGCTTCACCGAAAAGATCGTGTTCTCGGGATTGATGACCGCTTGCCGCCGCGCGACCTGGCCCACGCTGCGCTCGTGCGTTTTGGGGTTCACGGCCACCACCGATGGAATCAGCCGCGGCCCTTCGGACGACGGAATGACGACGGGTTCGCCGCCTTCCATCACCGCGACGACCGAGTTGGTTGTTCCGAGGTCAATACCGATAATTTTGCCCATGCTTATTTCTCCTGATAAACTGACTTTGCTTAATTGAGCGTCATTGCGAGGAGCGCTGTTTGCGACGAAGCAATCTCAAGTTCAGACTGGAGATTGCTTCACATCCTTCGACTTCGTTCCGCAGCGCTCCACTCCGCTCACGCCGTATCCGCGAAGCGGCGGCGCGCTGGGCGGGATGCTCGCAATGACGGAGTTAGCGTGCGACTCTCACCATCGTCGGCCGCAACACCCGCTCGCCGAGCTTGTAACCGTGCTGCACTTCGCCGATGATCTGCTCGCTGGCGAATTGATCTGAATCTTCGTGTGTGACGGCTTCATGCAAATTGGGATCGAAGGTATCGCCTGGTTTCACTGCAATCGTCGTCACCCCCGATTGTTCCAACGCGCTATTCAGTTTGCGCTGCACCAACAGCACACCGCTGATCCATGGATGATCCTTGAGATCGGCGGGCAGGGTCTGCAGGGCGCGCTCAAAATCGTCGACGGCGGGCAGCACGCGTTTCAAGGCTTCCGCGCCGGCGCTTGCCACCAGTTCGGTGCGTTCGGCCTCGACGCGGCGCTTGTAGTTGGCGAACTCCGCGCGGCTGCGCTGCCAGCCATCCAGATTTTCGGCGGCCTGCGTTTTGATCTGCTCCAATTCTGCTTCGAGTTCCTTCACCAGATCAGACGGCGCTGCAATTTCTGGCAGCGGCGGTGCAGGAACAAGTTCTGGTTGTTGGGTAGCTTCCATAGTCGGACTCATTACACCTTTGTATTTCACATGAATGCGTTTGGCTTTGCGATTGGCTTTTTTGGTCATGGCTCAAAAATATCCGAGATTAAGTTCGTCATCAACACTGACACGTAGCGCACAGCCGAAATGGTGCGGGCATATGGCATCCGCGTGGGGCCGACCACTCCCAGGGCGCCCGTGGCGCGGTCGGGAACACCATAGCGCGAGAGTACCAGGCTGCAATCGTGCAACTCCGCCCAGCGACCTTCGCTGCCGATGACGACCTGCACGCCGTTCACGGCGGGATTCAAAGCAGTGCCCAGCACATCTTCCAGCAACGATCGTTCTTCAAAAACCTTCAGCAGCCCTTCGGCTGATTCGCGATCTTCAAATTCCGGCTTGCGCAAGACATCGCTCAATCCGTCGCGATAGATGTCGGCGGCCGCCCACTGATCGGCGCGGCTCATGATCTCGACGACGCGCGCGAGCACATCGGCCTCCAGGGCCGAGAGTTCCGATCGGCGTGACTTGATGTCCGCCGCGGTGCGATTGTTGAACGTCGCGTTCAGCTTCGTCGATACGGTATCGAGATCTCCCTGGCTCAATGGATCGGCCAGGGTCAGCATTTCTTGTTTTACCGCGCCGTCCATGAAGACCAGGATCAACAAGACCAGGCGGCCCTGCGTCGAGATCAATTGCAGGTGCTTAAAGCGTGCTTCTTGCGCGCGTGGCGGTGTGACGATGGAGACGCTGCCCGAAGTGCGGGCCAACACCGACGCGGCCAGCTTCATCCACTGATCGAGATCGAGCCGCGCTTGATGGAATTGATGCACGATCGTGCGTTGCTCTTCCGCCGATAAATCGACATCGCCCATCAGCGTTTCGACGAAATAGCGATAGCCCGAATCAGTGGGGATGCGCCCGGCCGAGGTATGCCGGTGCATGAGGTAGCCTTGATCTTCCAGCTTCGCCAGTTCGTTGCGAATAGTCGCCGGAGAGATGTCGAGGTTATAGCGCTCGACCAGACCCTTGGAGCCGACCGGCTGAACGCGGCGCGTACCGTCTTCGTTTTCCGTCTCACTGGCGACATACTCACGAATGACTAATCCCAAAATCAGTTGTTGGCGAGAGGTTAATTCACTCATGATTTATGCCAACTTTTTAGCACTCTCGTGGCGAGAGTGCTAAATCATGGCGTGTAAATTATATCTCACGCTTGGTTACTGTGTCAAGCATTTTTGTATAGGAGTTGTGTTAGATTGGACTTTGGACAAATCCTGCAACAGTGGCGTAAGTGTGGCAAAGTTAGGGTATGGATACTCCAACCCAACTTCGCCCGCTCCAAAACTTTCGTGACGCACTCCATCTACTTTTTCCGCAACGGGCTAATACGTTGCTGGACTTACTGGATGCGCTGAGCAGTAACCTGTCCGCGCAGTCCCCCGCCGAACTCAGCCTCAATCCGCCCTTTCGCCGCACGTACAATAGCCTTTACGATGGTATTCAGAACTTCGGAGGGCCCGCCCAAGGGACGCCCCCCGTCTTCACCCGGCAGCTCCTCAATCTGATCGGGCCGTTGCTACCCGCTCCCCAGCGCCAGAAATTCTGGTTGTTCGGGATCGATGTGACGCCCACGGCCCGACCGTTCGCGCGCTGCTTGACGGATCGATCGTTTGTCTACCCGCCCCATCCGATTGGCGGCAATACGCCCATCACGATCGGCCACGCCTTTCCGGTACTCCCTTACCTCGGCGCGTTGGGCGTGTCGTACCTCAACGTGATGTTTTACTTCTTGCTGTCGCTGATGTTTAGCGCGGCTTCCAACAGCCGGAGCGCGGCCATCGGCATTCCCATGGCGATCTTGTTTGGCTATCAATTCTGGTTCATTGGGAATTGCCGTGGT
>PMCF01000066.1 GCA_003154115.1 Anaerolineae bacterium | reverse complement strand
ACCACAGAATCCGTTAGAGTCAGGCGAATTGAATGATTTGAAAAGAGGACACGCTTGGATCCTGGCAACCCGGTGGTGAAGCTCTGTGCGGCCGGCATGCAGGCTGAATCCGCCGGCCGCTTCGACGAGGCCCGCGCCCTCTTCACACAAGCCTGGGAGATGGCTAAGAATGACTACGAGGCATGTGTGGCCGCCCATTTCCTGGCTCGACAACAAGACACGTCCAAGGACACGCTGCAGTGGAACCAGGAGGCGTTGAAGCGCGCCGAGGCGGTGGGCGACGAAAGCGTGCAAAGTTTCTATCCGTCGCTGTATTTGAATCTCGGGCATTCCCATGAAGTTCTCGGCAATCAAGCCGAAGCCAAACGTTACTACGAACTGGCCGCGGAACAGATCACTGACCTGCCGGCCGGGCGCTATAGTGATGTGATAAAAGACGGAATCGCGCGAGGACGCGAACGGATCAAATCAGTAGAAGAGTAAAGCTATTCCACACAATGCCGCGGGCGTAAGCGATGACTTGCACCCGCGGCATTTTCATATAAGGGCATACCCAGCAACCAGTTCTATTATAGCGAACATCCGTGGTAATTTTCATCATCGGGTGGTAGACTTCAGCCCGGACTGCAAACCTGGAGAACATTCAAGCATGACCTTTCATCGTCTGGTGGTCAAATGCGGTACTTCTACTCTCACGGGCGGGACAACGCGCATTGCCCCGCCGCGCCTGGTAGAGCTGGCGCAACAGGCCGCCCAGCTTCATTCCGCGGCAACTGAAATGATCGTCGTCAGTTCCGGCGCGGTAGCGGCCGGACGCGAACGGTTAGGTCTGACGCAGTTGCCCAAAGACCTGCCGGTTAAGCAAATGTTGTCGGCCATCGGACAGCCGCGCCTCATGGCACTCTACGAGCAAATCTTCGGACTGTATGGCCTGACGATCGCGCAGGTGCTTTTGACACGTGCCGACCTGGCCGATCGCCGCCGTTATCTGAATTCGCGCAACACGCTCACCGCGTTGTTGGAACACGGCCTCATTCCGATCGTCAACGAGAACGACACCGTCGCCACCGAAGAAATCCGCGTGGGCGATAACGACAATCTCTCGGCGCTCGTCGCCAATTTGATCGATGCCGATCTGCTGGTGCTGCTGACCGATCAAGCGGGTCTCTACACGGCCGATCCCGCGCTTGACCCAACGGCCCAATTGGTGACCGACGTGATCGAACCCGACATCCCGGCGGCTCTCTGGCAGGCTGCGGGGGGAACATCGAATGGCCTGGGCACCGGCGGTATGATCACCAAGCTGCAAGCGGCCGATCTCGCGCGCCGCTCTGGCACCACCGTCGTCATCGCCAATGGCAGTGAGCCTAACGTGTTGACGCGCCTGGCCTGTGGCGAAAGACTGGGGACGTGGTTTCGGCCCGTAGTCACCTCGATCGAAAGCCGCAAGCGCTACATCCTCGCCGGCGGACGCGCCTCCGGTTCAGTCAGCGTGGATGAGGGTGCAGCGCGCGCCTTGCGTCACGGCAGTAGTTTGTTGCCGGTCGGAGTGACGAGCGCCGAAGGATCGTTTGAACGCGGGGATACCATTCAGGTGCTGAATGCGGTCGGGCGCGAGATAGCGCGGGGCATGACTAATTACAATTCCACCGATCTGGCGCATATCTGCGGGCATCAATCGATTGAGATCGAAACGATCCTCGGCTATACTTACGGCGATGAAGTGATCCATCGCAACAATCTGGTGTTGCTGTGAGTGCAATAGTTTGATAGTGCGGTAGTTGAGTGATGTGTCATTCCGAGGAGCCGCTCTGTGGCGACGAGGAATCTCCACCATCGATCAGCAAGACTGCTAGAGCGGTTTCCAAGTTGATTTACGGCTTCATTTGGACTCGAGGCTTGCCCGTATCCGCCGTATTGCGGCGGCGGGCCGCTGGGCGTAGCCGGATCCGTCGCGCATCAGCCAACCGGCTAAAGCCTCGAGTCCAAGGTCGTAAACCAAACTGGAATTCGCTCTAGTCGAAGCGGAGATTCCTCAGCCTTCGGCTTCGGAATGACACATGCCAATTAGCCAACAAGCCAAGGAGACTAACGATGTTACAAGAGATGGGCCAACGCGCCAAAGCGGCGGCGCGGCAACTGGCGCGGGCAACGACCGATCAAAAGAATGCCGCGCTCGTCGCGTTAGCCGATCGGTTGTGGGCCGATCGCGCCGAAATCCTGGCCGCCAACGCTACCGATGTGGCTGCCGCGCAAGCGGCGGGACTATCACCCGCAATGATCGATCGGCTATTGCTGAACGAATCACGCCTGGCGAGCATCGCCGCCGATCAACGAAACGTCGCCACGCTGCCCGATCCGGTCGGCGAAATCTTCGAGGCCAGCACCCTGCCCAACGGTTTAGCCATCCACAAGCAACGCGTGCCGATCGGTGTGCTCGGCGTGATCTACGAAGCGCGGCCCAACGTCACGGTGGATGTGGCCGGGTTGGCGCTTAAAACAGGCAATGCCGTCATCCTGCGCGGCGGCAGCGAAACACTGCATTCGAATCGCGCCTTGGTCGCCAGCATTCAAGCGGCGCTGGCTCAAGCCGGACTGCCCGCGGATACCGTTCAATTCATCGACGATGCCGATCGGGCGCGCGTGACCGAACTGCTGGAACTCGACAAATACGTGGACATGATCATTCCGCGCGGCGGGGCGGGCTTGCATCGATTCTGCCGCGAGCACAGCCGCATTCCCGTCATCACGGGCGGCATCGGCATTTGCCATTTGTACGTGGACGATTCTGCGGACCTGGACGCGGCGCTGAAGATCATCTTCAACGCGAAGACCCAACGCCCCACGGTGTGTAATGCCCTCGATACTGCGCTAGTCCATCGCGCCGTGGCCGCCGAATTTCTGCCCCGCCTGGTGGATCACCTTGGTGGCGTAGCAGGTGTCACCTTTCGCGCCGATGCTTCGGCGCAACCCTACCTCCCGACCGATCCCCGCGTCTCCCCCGCCGGCCCCGCCGACTTCGACACCGAATGGCTCTCGCTGATTCTTGGCCTCAAAGTGGTGGATAGCCTCGACGAAGCCATCGCGCATATCGCCGCGCACAGCACCGCCCACTCCGATGGCATCCTCACCCGCACGGACGAACACGCGGCGCGCTTCATCGCCGAAGTAGACTCGGCCGCCGTGTACGTCAATGCCAGCACCCGCTTCACCGATGGATCACAGTTTGGCCTGGGCGCTGAAGTCGCCATCTCCACGCAGCGTCTGCACGCTCGCGGCCCGATGGGCCTGCGTGAACTGACGACTTACAAGTGGGTCGTCATCGGCGCGGGGCACGTGCGGCCTTGATCATTTGCCGCACCTGCTTATGTGGCCGAGGGCAACCTCGAAGTACCGGTCGCCATCATCCGCGCGATGGACGACGTGGGGAACGCCTGGCGCAAATCGAGGAGAGCGCCCTGCCCGCCGAGAAGCAGGATGTGCAGCGGCATTGTTTGTTGCAGATTGCGAGGCTCGCTGGTAAAAACGGATAACCTCTGCTCACGTCATTCCCGCGCGCTTTCGGCGGGAATCCAGAGTTCCCAATGGAATAACTCGCCAATCATCAGCCTGGATGCCCGATAACTGCATTCGGGCATGACTTAGCAAGGACGATTCCCATGCCGAGCAGATCGAATACGATCAAGCCCGCACCGCCTACCTGAACGAATTGGGCCACACGGTCATCCGATTTACCAACCGCGAAGTCTTCAATCAATGCGAGGCCGTGCTGCAACACATCGCCGAGGAATGTGAGTGGATGGTTGAGGAGGCGGCGGGTTGGCTCTGAAAACGAAACAGCGATAAAATCAGTCTCACGTCATAGTTCTCTATGCTGTAATATTACGACTTAAACGCTAAGCTTCACGCATAACTGGAAGATGCAGAAATGAAACGTACTGCCTTGATAGCCACGTTTCTTGCGGTAATGGCAGTTTCATGCACACGAGCGCCGACTGTCACGCCGAGCGTTGCATTGCCTACGCCAAGCATTAAAGCCATCTCTCCAGATGCAACAGTTACATCGACCTTTTCAAAAGAAGAGCAAAAGATTATTGCCGCCGTTAGCGCACATTACAAATCGGGATTCTTGTCTAGTCGTGTTGAATGTGTCCAAGCTGTAGACAATGGAACAATCAAACAATGCGTGTTTCCGGTTGGCATAGAAAGATTGACAAAGTCGGAATGGAAGCAATTACTACCCAACACCGATTTTTATCTGGTTGACATTGGTAGTTGGCGTTCAGCCGAGAGTCTTCGCTCGAATGAATCGCAAGATGGAGGCATGGGTCGTCAAATAGTCGCTTGGCAGAACGGAAAGGATTATGACAGCGACAGCTTCGACCGTTTACTGGAAGATAATTCAATTATCATTGATGATGCTAATCGCGAATTGGTTGCTAGATCGTTTGCCCTCATGAGCATACCGGATTATCTAGGTGGCAATGTACGATTCTTGGAGTGGAAGCCTGTCAAACCGGGTAATTATCGCCACAACTACACTCATGCGCTGAAAGCATGGACAGAGATCTGGGGATGTGAGGTGTTTTGGTATTTTGTGTTCAGTAATGAACATATGACTATCGTTTCCCGCAGCGGTGGTTCATGTCAACTAGACGAATATGGTAGCTATATCAAAGATAGCATGTACTTCCAATTTGGTGATGCAGCACGCGTTCCTCTTGGCGTGCCACCTTATTTCCAAGATTACCGCTTCAATAGATGATTAGGTAGTGTCCCCTTAACCGGTGCAAGNNTGCACCGTTTACAGGGACACTACCGATGATTACGGCTAGTGAGGAAATAAGAGAGAAATTGCTTCACAGATCATTAACTCATGCTTGCTGTTGTCGCCGCGTCCGCGAGTAAATCACGAAAGGCGCACTGCCTACCATGTCCATGCCGTCCAACGGATGGGGCGTTCAGCGGATGGTAGCGGATTAACGAATGCGGACCATCAGCGGACCTTGAAGCGGACACGTTTCGCGGGACAGAACCGGATGCACACTCGGCGGCATCAAGACCTCGAAG
>PMCF01000080.1 GCA_003154115.1 Anaerolineae bacterium | reverse complement strand
AATTTATGCCCGTTTGAAGTATATCTGGCGTGATGGGTTTGATCTTGGCCCGCACTAGCGGCTTGGCCGCACGTGCAGCTGGGTGCTCGGTGTCGAGCACAGCTTGAACTAATGTCGGCAGGCGGCTTTGATGGCACGCATGCTCAAGGCCGCTGCCGAGGTGTACCACGCCCGCAGGGCTTCGATGTCAGTTAGCTATGGCGTCCGCGTTCCTTGCGACGGGTGTGGCGTGCCTTTCCGCTTGACCTTCGACGCCTGTGTTCTCGTCGCCGCCTTTTGAACACGGGCCACTGCTGCCGGAGCGTGTTTCGTATTCGGGTGCACGTCGTAAGGCATTTGTTCTTCAAGTAGCCGCAATTGGCCACTCGGGTTGAGTGACAACTCTGGCAGAACCGCAAGTAACTTCTCCGCCGGGGCATTCGCTAATTCATTGGGTTCCAACTTGTGCAACCCGCCGCCATACACGCGCCCCTCGCCAATGAGCGTTTCCATTTGAATCTCATTCAGCGCGTGCCATACGGCTGTGATGCGGCGCGGATGATGATCGAGGTGTAACGCCAGATTGGGCTTAGGGTACAGCAGCAAATACACATTAGGCGCGGTCGCCTGCGAGTGATTCAGGATGAAGCGAAAGGGTCGCCCACGGCCCGTGTCTTGCCGGCCCATGTACGTACACAAAAACAGCGCCGGGGCGCGCACTTCTTGCGCGTACCACGGAGTGCGATGCTGACACAGGTAATGTTGATCGATACCGGCCGCCACACCCGTTTGAAGATATGCCCACAGCGTCGGAAATTGCCGCTTGACGGCCTCTTCGGGCAAATTACAATTCAGCAAGTAGCGCGCGCGATCAATCAGCGGGTCGCCTTGAATATCCGCGTTGATCTCGTCGGCGGCTAAGTAACGCGGGCTGGGCAAAATCGGGATGAAGCATTCACGGGGCAAATTCTGTTCCGCGATTTGATCGGTCGAGAGGATGAAGAAGTCATTCGCGCCGGTAGCGATACCGCGTTGAATCTTAAAGAGATCGGCCAGTTTCAACCCCGATCGGTCTGGGCGCGGCCCGATCGAGGCGCGGGGATAATGGGTCCATTTGGATGAGTCGCGCAGCGCCGCAGCCGGAATGTCTTTCGTGATGACGGGTTGAGCGAGCGTGCCGCCATACGTGAACTCGACGATGTGATCTACCGGTGGTGGCGTCTTCTTGAGCCACACTACCGCCGACGAGACCAGCGCATCTTGAAACTGCACATCGGTCGGATCGAAGCGATGAATGCGCAGCAACGTGACCTGATCGAGCAGATACGTTTTAAGGGGCTGACCGTAATTGACATCCATGAATTCACTGGGAATGAGCCAACCCGCCAAACCATCATCTGCCAACCACGCGTGCGACAAACACAGGAAGTAACCATACAGCCCGGTCAGGCCGTTTAGCTTCAGGCCGGTCGCGCGCTGCACCGCTTGCAGCAAATGCGTCTTGACCGCCTGAGTAAGGTGATGATGTCGAACGTAGGGCGGATTGCAGATCAGCAGATTGAATTTGTCGGCGTTGGACGCAGGCGCCGTCGCGTGCGTAAAATCCATGAGGCGCAGATCGAGCGCTTGACCTCGCCACAGGTCAATGGTGGCCTGCGCGTAATGCGGATCAATTTCATAGCCCACGGCAGCCGCAATCCGTCGCGTCGCAAAACACTTGAGCAGGGCAGAATAGAACGAGCCAGTGCCAAAAGCCGGATCGAGAAATCGGATACGGACCGCAGGCGGCAACAGCGTGCGGGCATACTCTAATATGTCCGTGGCTAACATAGTTGGCGTTGGAAACTGCCCTAACTTGTTGCGCTCGGCCAGAGTCTTAGCCGAATCCAATTGGCCTTGCAGGGTCAGGCGCTTTGATTCCAGCACGGGACTGAGCGCCATGTTTATAACCCAAACTCGGCCAGATCAGCCATGCGATGTTCCCACGCCCAATCGATGCCCTCGGCGGCTTCATAACCCAGGTAACCGCTATCGAAGTAACCACACAAAAACAAGATGAAACGAATGGCGGAGCCGTAGGTATTCGTGAGTTGAGTTACTTTGATCGCTTCTTCTTTCCGCCGCTTGTTGGTATTGGTATAGTCGCCCGCTGACTTCGCTTCAATCAACAAGGGCAGCTCACCACCTTGAGCAGACCGCGGCATGATAACGGCATCAACCGGGATGTTGATCGAGTGGGGGCCACTGCCTTGAGTCACCCGCAGGTTGAGCCGAAAGACGAACGTCCCCGGTTGCATCTCGCTGAACTTGCCTTTGTAAGCGCGCAGTTGAGTGTAGCCCCGGTTTTCAAGCCAGCGCTTCAGGGCGTTAAGTTGTCGCTGCTCCTGCGCATTGCGAATGATGGGATCGGCCATGGCCCCGCAGAGCCGATCCGCCACAATCGTAGCCGCGCGCTCAACCTCAACTGGAGTCGGTTTCTGCTTGCTGGCTAACCACGGGAAAAGGTCTTGATCCGTCAAGCGTTTGATGATCTGCCCTATCTTCTTGAGATCAACATCCAGGGCGGTGGTATTCAACTGAGGCGGAAGCCGCTGATCAATTTCCATGCTCTTCACCAGGTTCGGCGAGACGCCCGCCAGGCCAATGAGTCGATCACGGGCCAGCGGCGGGGCAGTGACCATGCGCAGAATGGGCAGAATGGCCGGATCGCTTTTCAAAACTTGCGGCGAAATGTCGGTCAGGTTGGCCGTTCGTTCTAATGCCGCCTTGACTTGAAGCGTGGTATTGACGCGCGTGCTGCGATAAGTTTTGGGCGCGAAACGCATAAACCAGGCGTTGTAGAAATCGACTGATTGAGCAACATCCGCTTTCCAAAGATGGACTTTATCGGCGTTGACGGGCATGGTTGATGACTCCGCTGAGCTGGGGGATAAGGGCTGCGGCAAGTATAGCGAGAATGAAGGCGCGGGTCAACTCGACGAGTGCGCCGTCAATTTGATCTGCGCCGCGAGAGTGAACCACAACCAAAACGCGCGGACTGTGATGAGCAGTCCGCGCGTTGCATTGAAGGCCCAACGGCAGGCGTTACCGGCAAGGGCGGGAAGTGGCGGAAAAACCGCTTACCGCGCGGGAGAGAACGGGTTTGTGCGCCTGAACCAGGGCGGACGCTAATCGTCTTCCTGAGCGGCGCACATAGATGTGTACAATCAACTTTGTTTCATCCACGCCGCCGCCGCTTTAGCCAGATCGGCATAGGGGCCGCGCCGCACGGTGCAGTCGGGCAGCGATTGCAGGAACTGCTGACCGTATTGCTTGGTGAGCACGCGTTTATCGAACACGGCCACCACACCCCGATCGGTCTTGGCGCGAATGAGGCGTCCAAAGCCTTGGCGGAATTTCAAAATCGCATCGGGCACGGAGTATTGCATGAACGGCTCGTCGAACGTTTCCGAGCGCGCGGCGAAAATCGGATCGTTGGGCACGGCGAAGGGCAGGCGCGTCAACGCTAAACATGACAACGACTCGCCGGGAACATCGACGCCTTCCCAGAATGAACGCGTGCCCAGCAGCACGGCGCGTTCGGCGTTTTTAAAACTTTCCATCAACTGCCGCCGCGATGAACCATCGCCCTGGGCGTAGACCAAAATATCTTCCTGATCCAGGGCGGTAGTGATGCCCTTCGCGGTGGCCTTCAGCGACGCGTAGGACGTGAACAAAGCGAGCGTGCGCCCCTGCATGGCAGTGACCAGCGCAATCAAGCCCTTATCGACGGCCTGCTGGAAACCGGGCTGTCCGGGTTCGGGCACGTCGGTGACCAGATACAACAGCGTGGATGATTTGTAATCAAACGGAGAACCCACGGCGAGTTCGTCCATGTCTTCGGCCGATAAACGACTGCGCACGAAGTTGAAACTCTTCGCCGTGCGCAATGTGGCCGACGTCAACACGATCGATTCTTTGGTGGTCCACAGATGCTTTTGCATCAACGGCCCTACGTGCAGCGGCGCCGAGTGGATGTTGAGCAGCGTGCGGTCGCTGCCCCGCCCCGATCGGTTTTCTTCAATCTCAAGCCAGTATACTTCGCCGGACACGGGCTTGGTGAGGAGCGCGTTCATGTTGCGCCGCGTCTCGTCCAGCGAGCGCGCATACGAGCCCACCCGCGCGGTCACTTCGTCGTAATCGGGAATATCGTATTCGGCCATGTCGCGCAGCGCACTGTTGAGACGCGCCAACCCATCGGCCACGGCAAACAACGGCGCGCTGAGATTGTCCCACGCGATCTCGATCGTGCTCCAGGCGGGCTGTGCGCGCAGACCCTGCGTCAAGCGGACGCGCTGCGCGTAATCGCTTCTACCTTCGACGTTCTGCCGCGCAAAATCGATCAGGTGATCGAACAGCTCTTCGGCGAAGACCTGGGCCCGATCGATCCCGTCGGCAATCTTGATCGCAAATTCGTCGGTCTTGTCGGCGATCTGCTGCGGCACGCTGGCGCGAATCCGCCCGACGACATCGGCCAACAGCCCGTCAGATTTGTTGCGATCCAGGCGGCCGATCTCTTGCAGGAAGCGTTTGAGCTGCGTGCGGCTGGTCGAGAAACTCAGCTGATCGGTGGCGGCATCTTCCAGGTGATGCGCTTCGTCGACGATCAGATAATCGTATTCGGGCAGCGCGCGATTTTCAACGGCCACATCGGCCAGCAGCAGCGCGTGATTCACGATGAGCACGTGCGCCGACTCGGCGGCCTGCCGCGCGCGATGGAAGAAGCAATCGTTGGCCGCGCAGCGCTCGGCGGTGCACGATTCATTATCGGCGCTCAGGCGCGTCCACACGGCGCGCTCGGCGGCGTTGGGGATGAACAGCTCATCGCCATCGCCGTTCAGCGTCGAGGGCAGCCACAACAAGACCTTGGTCAACACGCGCAATTCATCGGCGTTGGCCGGACCTTGCCGCCGCAGCAATTGCAGGCGCGAGGGGCACAGATAATGCGATCGGCCTTTGAGCACCGCCGCGCGAAATTCGAACGGCAGAATCTTTTGCAGATCGGGCACATCCTTCGTGGCGAGCTGCTCTTGCAAGTTGATCGTGTTGGTGGACACCACGACGCGTCGACCATTCTGCGCAGCCCAATGGATCGCCGGGAGCAGATAGGCGATCGACTTGCCGGTGCCGGTGCCCGCTTCCACCAACAGATGTTGGCCCTCGTTGAACGCAGCGGCCACGGCGCGCAGCATCTCCACTTGCGGCGGGCGATGCTCAAAATGCGGGAAAGTTTTCTCGAAAGCGCCGTCGGTTTCCAGGAGCGCGGCAATCGTATCGACCTCCAGCGGTTCGATCTCGTCGCTGGGACGCAGCGGCTTCTCGCCCGGCCTGGGCACGAAGATGGGCGCCTGGCCTTTGGGGGCCAGACCCTTCGCCTTCAACTGCGCGCCGATGCTGCCACTCGAGAAGGCACCCCGGCTGCTGGCCTTCAGCGCATCCTCAAAGAAGATGGTCGGGGCCCAGCCGATTTTCTGCGCGTGCTTAACGATCTCTTCCAGCGTCTTCACCGGAATGTCGCACGCCCGCTCGAACATTTTTTGATACAAAGCATGCGCGACGAGCGCGTCGTCCAGGGCGCGGTGCGTGGCAGGCAGGGTGATGCCGGTTTCACGCGCCAGCGAACCGAGGTTGTAGCGTTCGGCGTGCGGAATCAACATGCCGGCCAGCTCAAACGTATCGACGTTAAGGTTGTCCAGGAACAGGCGCTGCTTGTTGAGGAAACTCAGATCGAAACTGACGTTGTGGGCGATGATGGGCAGATCGCGCACGAACGAGGACAGGCGCGGCAACACTTCAGGCAGGTGCGGCGCGTTCTCCACATCCTGATCGGCAATGCCGGTCAAATCCGTAATCTTCGATGAAATCGAACGGCCCGGGTTGATCAGCGTCGAGAACGTATCGAGAACTTCATCCCCGCGAAACTTCACCGCGCCAATTTCGATGATGGCATCGCGATAGGGATCGAGACCGGTCGTTTCGAGGTCGAGTGAGACAATGATGCGTGACACAGAGGAGTCCAATCTAGGCGTCCGTTTGGGACGCGCGGAGATTATACCATACGGGGCCATCTATCGTTCAATGTGCGCTCGCGCCGGATGGCACATCCGGCGCGAGCGCGCAAGGTCAAATTGAGAATTGCTGCCTTCCACGGGGTATACCGCAAAACTGTAGAGCAACCTTCTGGTTTCCGGTGGTGCTCCGCGATGGATGGGTACATCCATCGCCGCTAAACGCCGGATGTACCCACGCGCAGCGGGAGCAACTGAAAAGTCACCAACACTTTTGCGTTATACTCCACTCCACCAGCAATTCTCAATATGAAAACAATTGACGCCGGTAGTTGCGACTTCAGTCGCTTTTTGGCCGCCAACCACGACTGACGCGAAGCGGTTACTACGGATCCAAATTGAGAATTGCTGTCACTCCGCACGGCGTTGCTTGACGAAAGTCTACAACACAGGTAAAATCCGCGCCGCTGTGAGTAGGTCGTGAAGGGCGGGTCGCCGCAACTGAGGCCGCGCCCTTTTGTTTGCTCAGGTGCAAGTCGCGCCCGGCTAAAGGGGGTCCCCATGAGCGTCGATGTTACCGAAGTGACTCAGCAACAATTGAACGACGTCAGCGGGCAAACTGTGAGTATGTCGCAATCCGCCGCGGGCCACATCGATGCCGATCGGGTGGAGATGGCTCAATCGGCGGCGCGGACGGTGGATGCCGATGCGGTCGAGATGACCAACTCGGCGGCACAGTTGGTCGAGGCTGAGACGGTGCGCATCAGCGGCAGTATCATGGTGGGCGCACGCACCGAGACGCTGGCGGTGGAACAATCGGGGCTGGGCCTGGTGCGCACCACCGATGCGACGGTGGCCGATAGTTTCGTGTTGATGCTCGCCGGTGATGAAGTACAGGCGGCCAATGTCAAGGCGTTGATCCTGTGCGCCGGGAATGCCGAAGGCGAAGTGAAGGCGCTGCTCGATTGGCGCAACGCCATTCTCATCGGCGCTGTGACCGGGGTGTTTTTATTCTTGTTGAAATTGCTCGGGCGTTCGCGCCGGGCTTAAATCTGAGTGGAGGGGCGGCGCGCAAGGGCCAACCCTCGAGGAGCTGGAACGATGGAACAGATTGAATTGAACGTGAAGCCGCGCACCGTCAAGGGTAAGCAAGTCAGCGCTCTGCGCCGCGCCGGCGATGTGCCGGCCGTGTTGTACAGCCGCCGCGCCGACCCGGTGGTGCTGCAGGCGAATACGCGCGAGTTGCTGCGCGTCCTGACGCGCGCCGGTGGCAGCCGCCTGGTGAAGTTGAACATCGAAGGCACGCCCGAATCGCGCATGGCGCTGGTGCGCGAAGTGCAGCGTGAGCCGATCAAGGGCACGCTGTGGCACGTGGACTTCTACGGCGTGTCGATGACCGAAGTAATCAAGGTGGTAGTGCCGATTCGCTACGACGGTATCTCGCCCGCCGTGACACGCAACGAAGGCGTGTTGATTCACGCCATGGATTCGATCGAGATCGAATGCTTGCCCGGCGACCTGATCGACGTCATCGCGATCGATGTGAGCGCGCTGGACAAGGTCGGCGATGTGATTCGTGTCAGCGACTTGAAGGTGCCTGACACGGTCAAGTTGATGATCGATTCCGAAGCGACCGTGGCGCGTGTGTCGCACCTGGCCACCGAAGAAGTCGAAGCGGTCGCCGCGACAACCGAGGCCGTGGCTACCGAGCCGGAAGTTATCAAGAAGGGCAAGATCGAGGAAGAAGAGGAAGAATAATCTTCCGCCTGTTAGTGAAAGCGAATCGCCGAGTGGATTTTCCACTCGGCGATTTTATTTCATTCCATCAGGTCGTTCTCGGTTGGGCTTACACGGTCTTCACCGTCGAACCGCACCACGGACATTCGGCGCTGACGGCATCGATCCAGTCGGCGTCGTCGGAGCGCAGCGGCCCGGCGCACTGCGGGCAAGTCGACGGCAGCGAGCGCGTTCCCACGTTCGGCAGCGCTTGCAGTGAAAGACCAAGCAGGGCTAACCGTTGCGCCGCCTCTTTTTCCAGAGCCGCGGCCTGTGCCGTGAAGCCCTGCGCGCGCAAGAAAGCAGCCGCGCGGGGTATCGCACGCGTCGCGCGCGCCGGCTGCCCGGCATTTAGAATCAAGTCCAGGGCACGGCGGGCATGCGCCAAAGCGTCATCACCCCGTCCAGCTTGCGCACAGGCGCGACCGGCTTGCAGCGCCAAATTGATGGCTGGCCGAATCATGCCATGCTGTACCGCCTGTTGGCCCAGTTCATCAAACATGGCGGCAGCTTCGACAAACTGACCTTCGGCCATCAAGCGTTGCGCTTCGTGTAATTTCTGCTGTGCCGGTGCGTTACCTGCGCCACGCAGCGCCTGTCGCAACATCCGTCTACGTCCCAACATATCGCGCTCCTTATTCTCTGTTCAGCCCTCTCCGACATGATTCTACGACTTCATCATGATCGCCGTTTGAACTGTCGGCTAAATCTTTGTTAACTGCCCTCGCAAGGTTATCCTACGTCGGGTAGATCATCATCGGATGCGATGGGCGCTTCGGGCGGAACATCTTCGATGATCGCGCGCTCGAATTTGCGCGCAAAGAGCAGATAGCCCGTGTGGCCGATCATGCGATCGAGCGGGCGCAGGCGTTGGGCCACCGTCTTATAACCGCGCAGCATGAGCTCTTCCACTTCGATCAGGCCGAAGGGATATTCGGCCATCCGATCGAGCAGCCGCTGAATCTGGTTGGTCGTGGGCACCAGCGTGCCGAAGTAGCCGCCGCTGCGCAGCGCCCGCGAGGCCACGCCCAGATAGTTCGACGGCTCCGGCACGTCGAGAAAGACCGCGTCGACGCCGTCTTCATCAAACCCCTCGGCGATGTCTTTGAGCTTGAACTCCACCTGATCGAGCAGGCCCACCCGATCGAGATTTTTGCGCGCCAGGTTTTGCATGTCGGGCCGCACTTCGTAGGAAATCACGCGGCCACCCGGCATGGCCGCGCGCGCCAACGCCAGCGTCAGTCCACCCGATCCGGTGCCGGCCTCCAGCACGGTCACGCCCGGTTGAATGGACAATTTCAATAGAATGTAGCCGACATCTTTGGGAAAGATGATCTGCGTGGTGCGCTTGATGTCTTGAATCAGATCGGCCGTGGAGGGATCGAGCAGCAGGAACGGGTAGCCCAGATGGGTCTTCATCTCGCGCCCCCACACGCCACCGATGCAGTCGTTGTGCTTGATGATGCCGCGATGGGTGTGCAATTCGCCGTCGGCCAGCAGACGGATGAGGTAGCGCTTGTGATCGCGGCTGAGGAGTAAAGCAGTGTCGTTGGGTTGAACAAGTCGATCGGTCATGCGCGCGATTATAACACGTGATGAGTGACGAGTGATGAGTGAATGATCAATTTGGCGTGTAAGCGCAACGAAAACCGTCTCCGCTCATTGCATCACTTGCAGGCCCAAAAGACCTGAAACTCAGTCCCCAAGTTTGCATGAGTACAGTTTGGTAGCCAGTATCAGATCGCACCACTTTAGGAGGCTCAGGTGGGCCAATGATTGGCACATTAGGTCCCTGTGGGTTACGCTGGGGAGACTCTTGGTAATAATCAGCGGCATACCAATCCGACACCCACTCTCCACTGCCACCCAACATGTCTGCCACGCCATAAGGACTGATATCCTTTGGATCTGAGCCTACTGGATTATTACCTACAGGTTGGAAATGGTCATCCCAGACATTACCCCAGGGATATAGCCGCCCATCGGTGCCACGCCCGGCCTCTTCCCATTCGGCTTCGGTCGGCAACCGCTTACCACGCCACACACAGTAGGCTTGTGCTCCGTACCAAGAGACATAGTTGACTGGCAGACGTTCATAGCCAAGTACCACTTGGAAAGTTGTTGGTGAGCCGGGATATTCCACGATTTTTAGATAACTCGACATGCCCGCAAATGATGTGTAAGCACAATCATAACCCGCACAGGCTCGTCTCGATTGTCCTAACAGGTTAAGGAATTCGGCATATTCGGCATTCGTGACTGGGTGTTTATCAATGTAGTAAGTGTCCACATAAGCGCGATGTTGTGGGCTGGCATTACTTTTCAAAGATTCAAGATGTTTCGGCGTGGTGATGATGTCTGCGCCCATAATGAACTCGCCCGCCGGGATGTAAGCCATGTTGCTCAAATCCACGTTTTGAGGAATTGGTGTGGGTGGCGTTACCGAGCGATAAGACTTGACGATCGAGGTTAATGCAGCCGGCGCTTCGCCATGCACGCAGCGGAAAGCATGTGATGAATCAGGCTCGGCAAGCAATCGATTGGTTACCATGCTAAAGATCGGCTCGTTTGATCGAGGCGCATAACCTCCTCGTAGAGTCTTGAGTTGAGTGAGGTCATTAAAGCGTTTAGGCAGTTCAAACGAATTGCTGGGATAAGGTTGATAGATATCGCTAGTCCATTCTTGCAAGTCGATCAGATCAAGCACGCCATACGGGCTGCCATCATGCGGTTGGTTCCAATCACTGCCCCATGGGTACAAGCGACCATCGGTGCCTCGTGCCGCTTTCTCCCACTCGGCTTCAGTTGGCAACCGCTTTCCGGCCCAGTGACAATACGTGTCAGCTGCGGACCAATTCACCCAGACTGGCGCATTGTCATTGTCTTTGTACTGTTCGCTAACATGTTGAANNTTCAAGATGTTAGCGAACACTACACATTGTCATTGTCTTCGCTGACTTCGCGATCGGTGGGCTGACAAACGCCAGCGGATACACATGTGCGATAGCGTATATTGGTAACCTTCACTTGATCGATTTGATATTCAGGCAACACGACACGCATTGATGGTATTTCATGAAAGAAATCAAAATACTCCAGCTCAATAAAATGATAGCTGGTCTCGTTCCATAGAGTTCTAAAACTTAATGGGCTCATTGGGAATTGCCGTGGTGA
>PMCF01000021.1 GCA_003154115.1 Anaerolineae bacterium | reverse complement strand
AAATCTTTGGGTAATAAGCCCACGTCTTCGCTGAAGAGGCAGAAGATGATCTTCACCAGAAAGCGCGCCACTTGCAGCGGTTCCAACTTGGGATTGTGCTTGTGGATCGATTCGCTCAAGTCGGCAAATTTGCGCGCGGCTTCTTCGGTGACGGAGGTGACAGTCTCTTGCGGGCGCAGCGCCTCCGGATCATGAAAGAGGTGATGCAGAATTTGATACGCATTGAAGGGCGTGCCGGGGACTTCTTTGCTGCCGGCGATGTCGGCATTGGTGAAGCGATAGACTTTGGTCACTGCGCCGTTGAAGTTGGTGTGAACTTCGTAATGCTCGATGTCGCAGACGACGAGCAGCGGCGGATTCTCCAACGCGCCGCAATATTGCAGCAATTGCTTGAAGGCCGCGTCGAGCGTTTTGTGTTGGCCCGTTCCTTTATACTCGACCGCGAAATGATCCTTGAACCACACGTCGGCAAAGCCGTGGCCGATCACTTCGCCGCCTTCGGTTTTGAGCGCGCCTTTTTGATACGTGAACTTCTCGCCGGTCTTGTCGAGGTGCGCGGGCTTGGCATAGCCCACCAACTCGCACAGATCGTCGAAGTGCGTGATGTAAGCGGCGGATTCTTTGAGTTGAGTATGCGACCACGTCGCGGCGAATTGTTGAGGCGTTGGTTTGGGCATGCGCGTATCCGCTGTGTGAAAGTTGAAATACTGCGCTTAGAGCAATTCCCAGATCCGCTTACGATGGGAATCTGTTACACTTAACGGATGAAACCTTATTCCCAAGACTTACGTGAACGGGTGATCGCCGCCCTGGAGGCGGGCGATGAAACCCAAGCCGAAATTGCGGAACGCTTTTACCTGAGCAAGTCCACCATTGAAAAGTGGTGGTATCGCTGGCAAGCGACCCAGAGTTGTGCAGCCTTACCGCCCGGCCATGGGCCTGCCCGCAGGCTGCAAACCTGCGAGGACTTTATCCGGGCCGAAGTGAAGCAGCAACCCGATGTGACCTTGGCCGAATTGTGCGAACGGGTGATGGCCAGCCGCGCGGTCTCCGCTAGTGTAAGCATGATGGGCCGCATGATGCAGCACTTGAACTTACCGAGAAAAAAAGTCGCTGCACGATAGTCAGCGCGATACCCCGCGGGTGAAAGCGCTACGGCAGACCTTTGTGGCCCACGTCAAAACCGAGTTGAGCGACCTGCTCAGTCACTTGAAATTTATTGATGAAAGCGGCCTGCATTTGGGCCTCACCCGGTTGTATGGTCGCGCGGCACCGGGCGAACGCGTGACCGAAGGCACGCCCGACTATTCGGGTCCACACTACACCACCATTGCCGCGATTGATCTGGACGGCGTCAAAGCTCCCTGGATCGTCGAAGGCGCGATGACGAGCTTGGCCTTCCAGACCTATGTCGAAGCGGAACTGGCCCCCACCTTGCGACCCGGGGATATTGTCTTGGCGGATAACTTGTCGGCGCACAAAAGCCCTGAGGCGCAACGCCTAATTGAAGCCTGTGGGGCGCGGCTGGAGTTCCTGCCGCCTTATTCGTCTGACTTCAATCCGATCGAATTGTGCTGGTCGAAAGTCAAAGCCGCTCTGCGCGCGGCCAAAGCCCGCACCTTTGAGGCTTTGCTGGACGCCTTGGCGAGCGCCTTGCGGTCGGTGTCGCCGATGGACATTCAAGCTTGGTTCGCGCATTGTGGCTACACCTTGCCGTAATTCAACATGGGAATTGCTCTAGTTGCAAATCCCTGGCAGGTCCATTATAATGTAGTCACATAAGGGTCTACAATGGAGGTCAGCCATGCATGAGATTGGCGTGCGTGAATTGAAAACACGGGCATCGGAGATTGTACGCAATGTGCGTCGGCGTCGGACGCGCTACGTGATCACCTACCGGGGACGGCCAGTCGGTGTTCTCGGTCCACTGGAAGGCAACGAATCCACAACCACTTCGTCAGCTGCGGAAGCGAGTGCCGTATGGGACGAGCTAACGCGACTTGGGCAGGACATCGCTCGCGGCTGGCCAGCGAACAAGACCAGCGCGGACGTATTATCTGAGATGCGACGTTAAGGAGTGGCGTGAATGACGCGACCCTATACCATCGACGCGAGTGTCTTTCTTAACGCGTTCAACCCAGCCGAAGCCGGGCACGCTGAGAGCAATCAGTTGTTGGCATTGCTGCGAGCGCAGGCGCTGCCCATCATCGTGCCCACACTGGTCCTGCCCGAAGTGGCGGCGACGATCAGCCGCGTACACGGCGATGCTGGTTTGGCGCGAAAATTCGCCAACCAACTCAGCCGACTTTCCAACCTGATGCTGATCACACTTGATCTCGTGCTGGCCCAGCAGGCCGCTGAAGTCGCAGCCCAGCATCGTTTGCGCGGTAGCGATGCAGTCTATGCAGCAGTCGCCCTCCGCTTTGGCACCGTGCTGGTTACTCTTGATCGAGAGCAACACGATCGAGTGACTTCGGTGATGACCACGTATTACCCCTTTGAAGCGATAGCCGTGCTGGGTACAC
>PMCF01000439.1:136-9666 GCA_003154115.1 Anaerolineae bacterium | reverse complement strand
AAGGTCTTAAGAGACCTTTAGGGTCTTGGATCACCTCATACCCCTGCTCGATGACCTTTTGAAACTCCGGGGAAATGGCGAGCCAGTCCAGCACATCCACGCGGTAAGGCAGGTCTGATTCTTCAAAAGCGGTTTGCAGGGCCGCTAATTTTCGAAAGGGGAGTTTCGCCGACCCCACCAGGGCCAGGTCAAGGTCGGAGTAATTCTTTGCCGTCCACTTGACACGCGAACCAAAAGCGCGCACCTCGCAATCGGGCGCGTGGGTTTTGAGAATCTCTAAAATGGTTTGCAAATGCGCGGGCGATACGTCAATCATTGCGGGCTTTCAGGTTCGCCAACAGGCGTTGGGCGGCGCGGATAAAATCGGCCATTAAATTCAGGGTTTCTTCAGCCAGAGTGCTGTCATATTGATGTGAAGTCTGGTTACGGGCGCTGTGATACGTCATCCACTCTTCCACATCTTCAATCAGGCGGTTTTCAGCCGCCATCCGGAACAATTCGCGCCGCGTCACACCATCCACTGCCTCGGGGTTGACGTTGTTTTCCAGCCAGCGTTTAATCGCCTTCCAGCACAATTCGTAAGTGAACTCTAGATTCTGAATCAACCCGGCTTGCAAACCAAGCCGAACGACTTGATCCTGGGCGGCCATAAATGGCTCGTCCGCGACACGCCGTTGCAACTGATCGAGCGACGTAATCGCTTTGTCCAGTGGCGTCAGGTCTTGTTGAGGAGTGTTAGAACTCATAGCCAATTCCTTTTAAGTTCTCACGAATGGTTTTTTGTAGTTCGTCCCCTCTAGTAAACTGCTCGGCCAGCTTGGCGGTCAGGGTGTTCATTTTGTCGGCAAAGAGTATGCCATCATCGGCTTCTTCTTCCGCGCCTACGTAGCGCCCTGGCATGAGCACATAGTTGTTGGTGCGCACTTCCTCCAGTGTGGCGGCTTTGCAGAAACCGGGGTTGTCTTCGTAGGCCCCGTAATCCCTAAAGGTTTTGGAAACCTTTAGGGATTGGGGCGAACGCCACGCATGGTATGTTCCGGCGATCAGGGCAATATCTTCGTCGGTCAGTTCCTTGTTTCGGCGGTTGATCATAGTACCCAGTTTGCGGGCGTCGATAAACAGGATTTCATTGGAGCGGTCACGGAATTTGTGATTGGTCTTGTTGCGTGCCAAAAACCACAGACAGGCTGGAATCATGGTGTTATAAAACAACTGCGCGGGCAAGGCGACCATGCAGTCAATCAAGCCGGCTTCAATCATGTTCTTGCGAATCTCGCCTTCGCCGCCGGTATTGCTGTTCATGCTGCCGTTCGCCAGCACAATCCCTGCCGTGCCGTTGGGACTAAGTTTGTGGATGTAGTGTTGCAGCCAGGCATAATTGGCGTTGCCAACCGGTGGCGCGCCGTATTGCCAGCGGGGATCGTCACGTAGTTGTTCGCCGCTCCAATCGCTCACGTTGAAAGGCGGGTTTGCCAGGATGAAATCGGCCTTCAAGTCGGGGTGCTTGTCAGCCAAGAAGGTATCACCCTGTTCCAACTGCGCATCGATGCCGCGAATGGCAAGATTCATCTTGGCGAGGCGCAACGTCGTAGGGTTGGACTCTTGTCCAAAGATGGACAGGGCCTTGATGTTGCCCTGATGATTCAGTACGAATTTTTCGCTTTGCACGAACATACCGCCGCTGCCACAGCAGCCGTCATACACGCGCCCGTTATAAGGCTCCAGCATCTCTACTAACAGTTTCACAATGCTGGCCGGGGTATAGAACTGCCCTCCCTTTTTTCCTTCGGCGTCGGCGAATTGACCAAGGAAGTACTCGTACACACGCCCCAACAAATCTTGCGAGACATGGCCTTCCTGGTTAAAACCAATCGTGCCGATCAGGTCAATCAATTCACCTAAGCGCTGCTTGTTCAGATCGGGGTCGGCATAGATTTGAGGCAAGACGCCTTTGAGCGAGGGATTGATTTTCTCGATCGCATCCATCGCCGCATCAATCAGTTTGCCAATTTCCGGCTGCTTGGCGTTATCTTGCAGATATTGCCAGCGGGCTTTTTCGGGTACGAAGAAGATGTTATAAGCGCGGTACTCGTCGGGGTCTTCGGGGGCAGCGCCTTCAAATTCGCCCTGACCTGCGGCCAGTTTGGCGTAGAGTTCATTAAAGGCGTCGGAGATGTATTTGAGAAAAATCAGGCCAAGGACAACGTGCTTGTATTCGGCGGCGTCCATGTTGGAACGCATCTTGTCGGCTGCCGCCCACAGGGTTCTTTCCAGTTCGTTGTTTTCCAGCATTCAAAGTCTCCTGCTAAGACAAAATAACTATTGCGTTGGCAACTTCAGGCAGTATAGAACGAGAGGCACTTCAAGTCAACTGACAAACATTATCAGACCTACCTGGCCGGTGCTTAATCATCCTATGCCTTGGATAATTTCAGTGGTACGCTGTTTGACAAAACTGCCGCGCGTTCCGATTTAGTTGGCAGTCATTTGATCTTGAATAGATGCGGGTTGATCAAAACTAGAACGCCTTCTGGCAAAACTAACCGGCGTTCCAACTAAACTGGGTAGCTTTCTGACTAAACTTCTAGAGGCGAGTGGCTGCCGGTTCCACACCTGAGCCTCGATGTAGGGCGCTCAATGATCGGGCAGGCGCGGTTCCCAATCTTCTTCGGGTAAGCCCCGCGCGGCCACGATCGCCAGAATCTCCGCTCGAGTGAAGACCTTGCCGTGATAGTCGGGTTGATAATACTCGGCCGGTTGATCATTGCCAAACCAGTGGGAGATCATACTGTCGGGATAGGTGAAGCTCACATCGCCTTCTTGAAAGACGGACAGGGGAATGCGTAGCGTACCGTGATTTGGCGTGTCAGGCGCGGCTTGTTCCAGCCACGGAGAAGATCCCAGCACCATATAGATGGGATAAGGCTCCTGCGGCTCGCCGCCCTTCGCGCTGAATTCCGCCCGCACCCATTGTTCGGTGCGCCGGCGATCGCGCAGATATTGCAGGGGATCTTTGAATCTCACGCCAAATACTGTTTCATCATACAACGCCTGCATCAGCGTGAGCGCCTCGTCGTCGGGCAGATAGACTACGGAAGGGCGGTGTGCCTCGAATGTAGTAATGCGTCAGATAGTCGATCATGATTTTTGCCCGTTATTTTACCCGCTCACTGGATTAGATACGAATCCAGACTGGGGACTGATTTCGAGAATGACCGGTTGGCTCTGGTGAAAAACCGCCTCATTCTGCATCTTGACACCATCGAATTAACCGGTGTAGGATTACAGCCAAGGATGGATGATGCTCTCTGTCGCCGAAGCCCAACAACAAATCTTATCCACCGTGCAGCGGCTTGAACCCGAGGCCGTTTCGCTGCTCGCCGCGGTGGGGCGTGTCCTGGCTGAAGAGGTCTATGCCGACAGCGCTTTGCCCCCCTTCGATAATTCCGCCATGGACGGTTATGCGATTCGCGCGGAAGATGTGGCGCACACCTCGCGCGCGAACAGCGTTCGTTTGCCCATCATCGGTGAAGTTCCCGCTGGCCATCCGATCGATCTGGAGTTGCGCGCGGGCACGGCCATGCGCATCACCACCGGGGCGTTGCTGCCGCGCGGCGCGGATACCGTCGTGCCGGTTGAAGAGACCGACGATGGGGCGCGTGGCGCAAGTGCGTTGCCGGATGCTGTCACCATCTATACCGCATTCAAGCGTGGGGCCCACGTGCGCCGCGTGGGTGATGATGTGCAGCGCGGTGAAAAAGTCTTAACGTCCGGCGCGCTCATCCGTCCCGCTGAGATTGCTTTGTTAGCGGCGGTCGGGCACGATCCTGTGCAGGTCTATCGCCGTCCGCGCGTGGCGCTGCTGGCCACAGGCGATGAGCTGGTGCCGCCCGATCGGACGCCTGGCCCTGGACAGATTCGCAACGTCAACGAATACTCGACGGCGGCGTTAGTGCTGCGCTATGGCGGTGTTCCGCTGTTGTTGGGTATCGCGCCCGATCGGTTGGAAGACGTTGCCGCTAAATTGGAAGAGGCCAGCGGGCAGGGCGCTGATCTCATCGTTGCCTCGGCCGGTGTTTCGGTTGGCGCGTATGATGTGGTGAAAGACGCGGTGCACGCCCACGGCTCGATCGATCTGTGGCGCGTCCGCATGCGGCCCGGCAAACCGCTGGCCTTTGGTTCTTATCGCGGCCTCCCTTTCTTCGGACTGCCGGGCAATCCCGTTTCCGCCATGATGACGTTCGAACAATTTGTGCGGCCCGTGCTGCGGGTCATGGCGGGCTTTGCGCAGTGGCGGAAGCCGACCATCACCGTGACGTTGACCGAAGCGATTCACAGTGACGGGCGCGAAACGTATGCGCGGGCCTGCGTGGAACGTCAAGCCGATCGTTGGATGGCGCGCTTAAGCGGTGAGCAAGGCTCGAACATGCTGGGCAGCCTGGCGCGCGCCAATGCGTTGGTCGTCGTGCCCGATGGGATCACGCACCTCGACGCGGGCGCCAGCGCACAAGCGCAAATGCTCGACTGGCCCGAAGACCTGGGCAGTTGGTAATCTTGCGCGAAAGACACTTTTGGTTATAATCGCCTCAAATCAGAGACTTAGCGCCTAGAGTTTTAGGGGGTTCACGATGCCACGCATTCGCTGCAATTATGACGGCTGCATCCATTTGGAAGGTAACTTGTGCACGGCGCCCGAGATCGAATTCGATCAGGAACTGGGTTGCCTCACGTACAGTGTGGTTGACGAAGAGATTGAAGTCGTCGTCGACGAAGAAGAGGTTGAAGCGGTCGTTGTCGCAGAGTGGGAAGACGACGAGGATGAAGATGACGAAGAGGATGAAGACTTCGAGGACTTGGAAGACGACGAGGACGATGACGATGATGACGATGATGACGATGGCAACGGCTGGTCGACGTCGAGCAGCAAGCGCCGCCGCTAAAGCTCGTCGCTAGCCCATCGCCCGTTGTAGCTGGCCGCCGGGTGCTAACAAAAAGCCGGAGTTCGATGAGAACTCCGGCTTCTTTCGTGTGTCACCGTGGCGTTAGCCGTTGGTGGCGCGGTGCTGCTGAATGGTGCGCGCAAAAATGTCTTCGTGCTCGTCGCGCTTCACCGGGGTCTTGGTCGACTTCGCGGGGGCCGCGGGCTGGCCTTGCTGACGCGCGGCCTCGAAGGCCAACTGCATCGGCGTCAACACCACTTCATTGCTGCCCGTGTCTTCTTCGGCATGAATTTCCGTCATATCCGGCTTCATGGTGAGTTTGATCTGGCGCTTCTTCGGGTTGATCTCGATCACGCGCACTTCAATTTCCTGGCCCACTTTCACCACGTCGGATGGGCGCGACACGTAACCGGCTTCCATCTCGCTGACATGCACCATGCCTTCGCGCTCAGCGCCGATATCCACGAACGCGCCGAAATTTTCCACGCGTGTGACCTTGCCATTGAAGGTCTGCCCGACCTTGATGTCTGACCAATCGACGGCGGGTGGCTCGACCATGCTCAAGCCGATGCGGTTTTCTTTCTTCGAGGCCTTGGTGATCCACACGGTTATGGCATCGCCGTCTTTCACCAGATCCGACGGTTTATCCACGCGGGTCTTGGCCATGGCGCTGACGGGTACCAGCCCGTCTTTGGGCGCGCCGATGTCGACGAATGCGCCGAAGTCTTCGACCTTGACAATCTTGCCCGTCAACTTCATGCCGCGTTGCAGGTCGCTCCATTCCAAAGCGGGCGGCTCAATGCGGGTGAGCAAGACCAGGCCTTCTTGCGGCTTGACTTGCTTGGCCCACACGGTGATTACATCGCCATCTTTTAAGACATCGGCGACGCGGGACACCACGGCGCGGCCGGGTTGCAGTTCCGAAATATGCAGGAACGCATCGCGCTCGGCGCCGATATCGACGCGCGCGCCGGCGAGTTCAACTTTGGTCACGGTGCCTTCAAACTTCATTTTGGTTTTGATACTGGTGATCGGAGTGCGTTCAGTCACGGCTAACCTTCCTGAGCAGAGATACATGAGAACGCCCCGCTTAACGGGGCGCTGGAAATTTCGAATGTGGAACTTCCAGTTGCGGGCTGGATTATATAGCTCAGGCATAAGACTGTCAAACAATCCACGGCCGATTCGCCGCGCAGATTTGTGCGGCGGCCTTTATTTCAGGCCATACCAGGGAGGTTTGCGCAAATCGGCGAAGAAGAGCTCGCGATCTTCAGCCTCGGCGATCTGGTGTCCGGCGGCTTCGGCCAGCCGATCGAACTTCTCGGCTTCACCGAGATTGCCCTGGCAGGCCCAGGCGCGCGCCACGGCTTCATACGCGAACGCCAGATCGAAATCGCCAACCTGGTGAGTTTCACACTGGCGCAGGCACAACTGCGCGTAATGCAAGGCGCGCTCGGCAGATTGAGCAGCGTGTAGACCTGCGCGATCTGCCAGTCGCCGCGCAGGTAGTTGACGACATCGCTCGCGCTGCTCCAATGATAGCGCGAGACATACGCGCTTATGAGATGCGCGGCGGGCCTTGTTGGATGCGGCGCAGAATGCCGTCGGGATCGGTGGGTTGATCGGGTGCGGGCCACGGCGCTTCGATCCACCATGTCGCGCCCGCGTCGACCCACGGTTGCACGATCGAATTGGCTGCGGCCCGATCGGGATTGTCGCCCGGCGTGCGCCCTTCAACGATGATGTCGTAAGGTGTGGTGGCCGATCGATTGGTGGCTACGTAATCGCGCATGGCACGCACATCGGCAGGCGTCATCTCGCGGATTTTGCCATCATCGTCAAAAACGTTGGGCAACAAGCCGTCGTAACGCAGTGCGCGCGCCATCGATTTATCACGCCGCCACGCGCCGACGACCCAGATGGGAATGCGCGGCCGTTGCACGGGCGGAGGCGGTGGAAAGAAGTTGTTTTCCCTGACGTGATAGTGTTTGCCCTCGTAATTGAAGGGCTGTCCGCGCCATAAGCCAATGAGGATGTCGAGTCCTTCGTCAAGCAGTTCCGCGCGCGTTTTGCGATCGGTGACTTCACCAAACTCGGCAAAGCCCGTATCGATCGCACCTAAGCCGACGGAGAGAATCACGCGGCCATTCGAAAGGTGATCGAGCGTCGCCGTTTCACTGGCGAGTTTCCACGGTCGCATGCGCGAGACGGGCGTCAACATGGTGCCCAATCGAATGCGCTGCGTGTGCATGGCGGCGGCGGTAAGGCACACCCACGCATCGATGCCCCACACCGGCTCCCAGACGAAGAAGCCCTCCCAACCGGCTTGTTCTGCTTCGAAAGCAAAATCGGCGGCGATGCGCGCATCGCCGTAAGGCAGGACAAAACCATATTTCATGCGCCCTCACTCGAAATGGAAATCAAACGTCATCGGATATCGTTCGGCATGGCCGGACAAGTTCATTTCGCCTTCACCGCGCAGATTAGCCAATTCGCCCGTGCCTGAGCGCGACACAACAAAAAACGCGCCATGCACATCTGTCTTGTCGAACGTGCCGGTGTGCTGCAAAACGAAGCTGCCTGCGCGTCCGGCGACACGCCCGCTGATGCGTTCCAGCCCGACGAAACTGCCAGAGCCGTCGGGCCGATAGACCATCAAGTAATCGAGCGTGCTTTCGCCCTCGATGTCGCCCTGATAGGTGTACGCCACACTCGATCGGGTCAGTTTGAGCTCTCCGGGCAGTTCGTTGTATGGTTTCTCGTCCCAGGCTTTGAGAGAAAACGTGACATTAGGTTGTGCAGTCATTATAGGTTGCTCCTGTTGACGGGGGTTAGGCTTGATCGTGCGCGCGCTGTAACGCGGCGGTGTCAATCTTGGTCATGTGCAGCATGGCCTGCATCACATTCTGCGACTTGCGCGGATCGGGATCGCCCAACAGTCGCCCCAGGACGGTGGGAATGATCTGCCACGACAAACCGAACTTGTCTTTTAGCCAGCCGCACTGACCTGGTTCCCCGCCCGCCGAGAGATTCTCCCAGAGTTCATCAACTTCGGCTTGCGTCTCGCAGTTGACGAGCAGCGAGAAGCCATCGGTGAAGGTGAAGTGCGGCCCGCCGTTCAGTGCCAGAAACTCCTGCCCGTCCAGCATAAAGTTGATCGACATGGCCTTGCCGCCGAGTCCCGGCACATCATCGGGATAGCGGTTCAGGCTGACAATTCGGGAGTTCTTGAAAATCGACACGTACAGATTCACCGCTTCTTCGGCTTGATCATGGTACGTGATGAAGGTGCTGATTTTGGACATGGTGTCTCCTTTGGCATGTATCAAAGTGTGTAACTCTTATCGTTATCGGTTCCGCCGGGCCAACAGTTTCTCAAGGTGCTCTTGATGATGATCGTAAGTCGCCACGAGAATGTCGGCGAGCGAGTAGCCTTTCAGCCACGGGTAGGCCGGGCTGTCTTTTGTAATGACGGTTTCCGTTTTGCTTCGGCTCTTGTCAAATTCTCTTTCACCCTGAACTTCACGAGTTGGCTGATCAGGTCGAATGGAATTGGTTCATTCAGCGGAAATCTGATCGTGCTCTTGGCACTTCGATATGGCGCAATTTCCTTTTGGAATTTCCTAGTCCCTGCCGGCACTGGATATAACCCGATGTGCTGTGTGTACAAGCCAAAAGAAACCAGATTGCCATTCAGTACAAAGGTTGGCATTTGGTATTTGATGGTTTCTGCCGCCTGTGGCGCCGCTTTCTTAATCGTCAGCCTGATCTGTTCTAGAATCTCTTGAACATCAGATGGGAAGCCGGCAAGGTATTCGTCGATTGTTTTAGGTGCTGTTTGCTTTGTGCTCATCATCTTCCCTTCTTCGAAAGTAAAACCTTGCCGAGAAATGCCAGCATGGCGGTGTTGAATTGCTCGGGCCGTTGCAACGACGCGAAGTGACTCACGCCGGGCAGCTCGATAAATTCGGCATCGTCATACTTCAGGCAGCAAGCCTCATGTGGCTTCAAGTGGCAAGGATTTCCTCAAGAAGGTCAACGTCCGTTCCCACGCTATGGTGGCGGCCTCCCGATTGTAGGCGTCGGTCCGGTCGGGTTCAAAAAACCAGTGTCCGGTGCCACTGTAACGATAAAAAGTTACCGGGCGATCCAGACGCCGGATGTATCCCGCCAATTTGTCGACGCCGGATTGCGGCTCAAATGGATCGTTCTCGGCAAAGTGACCGAGGTATGCGGCGCGCGAGTGACTCAAGTCCTCGACCCAGGTCCCATAAAAGACGACGACAGACCGGATGGATTCGGGTGCGGTGTTTGAGATATCCAGAGCATACGAAGCGCCCAACGAGAAGCCAATCACGGCCAGGCCCCGATCGGCTGATCCGACTTGTTCGTTGAGAAACCGGGTCGCTTCCGCGACTTCTGCCCTGGCCTGATGGTAATTAGCGTCCAGCGCTTTGCTAAGAGTCTCTGCGTCGGCGATGGTGTCGGCGACCTTGCCGTGATACAGATCCGGGGCGAATGCTACGAAACCGGCTTCGGCCAGCCGCGTACAAAGCGTCTTGATCGTGTCGTTCAATCCCCACCAGGCAT
>PMCF01000439.1:0-126 GCA_003154115.1 Anaerolineae bacterium | reverse complement strand
AGATTTTCTGCTTTTCGGACACTGGCTTTGATAGGCACCAGGTAGCGGTCGTCTTTGGGAAACAGGGAAGTCTGAAACTCAGTTTTGCCAATCCGAACGCGGGCATGGCTCAAAACACGCTCAGAG
>PMCF01000181.1 GCA_003154115.1 Anaerolineae bacterium | reverse complement strand
GTCAGCGTCGTCTGATTGGTCATCTGTGCGACCATTTGCGCCTGCTGCGAGTTGCCTAATTTGGGTATCACAAACAGCAGATTAGTGCCCAGCGCACTGAACTGGCTATTGATGAAATTTTCCACGCCCTGTCCGATCGACAACAGNNATGCCCAGCATCGTCAAGATCGATCGCAACTTGTTCGCGCGCAGTGCGCGTAACGCACTCCGCACGTTGTCAAAAATTTGCATACGGCTTCCTTGTCTACTTGTTTCCTTCCTACTTGTCTACTTCCCTACTCATACCGCAGCGCCTCAATCGGATTCAACCGCGACGCGCGCCACGCGGGATACAGTCCAAAGAACAGTCCCACCGCCATCGAGAAGCCCACGGCCATGATCACCGCGCCCGGCGCGACGACGGGATTGAAATTCTCCACCAGCTTGCCAATCGCGATCGCTCCGCCTGACCCAATCGCAATGCCGATCACGCCGCCCAATAATGAGAGCGTCATCGCTTCGATCAAGAACTGCGCCAGAATATCGCGCCGCTTGGCCCCGATTGCCTTGCGCAGCCCGATCTCGCGCGTGCGCTCAGTCACGGTCACCAGCATGATGTTCATGATGCCGATGCCGCCGACGATCAGCGAGATGGCCGCAATCGATGAGAGGAAGACGGTGACCGCGCCGATGATCGCTCCAAACGCTGCCAGAAAATCGGCCTGGCTAAACACCGAAAAATCATCCTCGTCGCGATAGTTGATGTTGTGTTGAGCGCGCAGGGTCGTTTTGATCTCATCGATCACATCTTTGTTGTCAACGCCTTCACGCGGCATAACGTACAGCAGATTCACGATCGGATCGCCCGCTTTATTGCGCAGCGGATATAGTTCGTTGTGGGCGGTGGTCAGCGGCACATAGACGTGATTATCCTGATCACCACCCATGCCGCCGCCCTTGGCTTCTAACACGCCGATGACTTTGTAGGGCTGTCCATTGAGCTTGATCGTTTCACCGACGGGATCTTGATCAGGGAAAAGATCTTTCACGACCGTCTGACCCAGCACGGCCACACGTGCGCGCGCCACCAGATCGCCGTCGTCGATGAAACGCCCTTCAACGGTTTTCCATTCGCGTGCCACGTCGTACCCAGGCTCGACGCCGCTCACGGGCGGCCGCACGACCTCGCTGCCTACGGCGACCGAAGCAACCGTCTGCACTTCCGCTGCCACCATCGCCGCATCCGGCACGCGGCGCGCATCTTTGACGGCCTCCAGATCCTTCAACGACAGGGACGGACCCAGCAGTACGTTGCCCTGCAAGATTGGCGTTGGCGGCCCCGACGTCACGTCCTTCGGCGAACCGGGTATCACAAAGAGCAGATCAGTGCCGATCGAGCCGAAGGCCGCGTTGATGTAATTCTCTACGCCGCGTCCCACTGAGACCAGCGTAATCACCGCGCTCACGCCGATGATGATGCCCAGCATCGTCAAGGCCGCGCGCAGCTTATTGGATCGCAGGGCGCGTAACGCCATGCGGATATTTTCAGTCAGAGTCGATAGTCTTAGCATTCAAATCACTTTGTGTGTCGTAAGGCAGTCATTCCCGCGAAGGCGGGAATCCAGCTGGCTGAGAACTGGACACCCGCCTACGCGGGTGTGACGCGTCTCACGGCGTCGCCGCGTGCACCAGCTTCGCATACTCGGGATGCTCCTGATCCTCGATAATCTGATCCGTTACCGCTTCATCGCCCACGATCGCCCCGTCGTAAATGCTGATGACGCGCCGGGTGTGCTGTGCAATGCGCGGATCGTGCGTCACGAAGACGATGGTCATGCCCTCTTCACGGTTAAGCCGCTGGAAGATCGCCATGATCTCCGCGCCCGATTTCGAATCGAGGTTGCCGGTCGGTTCGTCCGCCAGGATGATGGCCGGATCGTTGACCAGCGCGCGCGCGATGGCCACGCGCTGCTGCTGCCCGCCCGATAGTTCATTCGGATGGTGATGGAGCCGATCACCCAGCCCGACCGCTTCCAGCGCGGTCTTGGCGCGCTCTTTGCGCTGGCGGGATGACGTGCCGGAATAGATGAGCGGCAGTTCCACGTTTTGCAGCGCCGTCGTACGGGGCAGTAGGTTGAACTGCTGAAACACAAACCCGATCTTGCGATTGCGAATCTCGGCCAGTTGGTTGTCCTTCAGCGTGTGGACATCTACGCCGTCGAGCTTGTACAAGCCGGACGTCGGCTGATCCAGACAACCGATGACGTTCATCAACGTCGATTTGCCGGAGCCGCTGGGCCCCATAATCGACACCAGTTCGCCTTCGTAGATAGTCAGCGTCGCGCCGCTCAGCGCGTGGACTTCCGTCTCGCCCATCTTGTAAATTTTCTCGATGCCTACAATTTCGATGACAGGTTTTTGTTCAGCCATAGTCATTCGTGCCTCGTGACCTACCGTCACGTTTGCGGTAGCCGCGTTCTCGCGCTGACGCGCTTCAATCAACCATCAACAATCGACGCTCATCAATTCCCGAAGAATCCGCTCTTCTGCGGCACGACCAGCACATCGCCTTCGTTCAGGCCCGAGGTCACTTCGCTCTTATCGGCATTGCGCAGCCCGGTGACGATCTCGATCTCTTCGATCTTGTCGGCGCGCTTGATGTCCACATAAGACTTGCCCGTTTGCCGATCGATGCGGATCGTCCAGTTCGGCACGATCAACACATTGTCACGCACCTCGGTGATGACATCCGCGTTGGCGCTCATGCCGCCGCGCACGGGTTGGTCGGTCTTATCGAGGCCGATGATCACCTTGTAGGTCACCACGCCGCCGCTGTCCGTCGCCACTGGCGCGATGTAATCCACGCGGCCCGTGAGCTGCTGATCGGGCAGGGCATCCACCGTCATCACCACCGGCTGCTGTTCTTTCAACGCGCCGATGCTGTTCTCGTCGATACCCACATCCATATGGAACGACGACAGATCGGCCACCACTGCGGCCGGACTCAGTCCGCTCGTGCCCACTTGCTCGCCGACCTTGATATTCAACTCGGAGATGATGCCGGCGATCGGGGAGGTGAGCACCGCATTATCCAGGCGCTGCTTGGCGGCCTGCAAACTCAATTCGGATTGTTTCACCTGCGCTTCAGCCAGGGCGCGGGTGCGATCGTCCCCCAGCAGTTTTTGCAGCTGCGCCTGAGCCTGCGCCACCTGCGCGCGGGCCGCGGCCTTTTGCGCTTCCGTGCCGCCGCGTTTCACGTTGTCGTATTGCAGTTCGGCAATCTGCGCTGCCATCGTCGCCTGCGCCATTTGCGACTGCATAATATCGCGTTGCACTCCGCCGAATGGCTTATCACTGATCTGATCCCAGTGCAGCTGCGTCTGATGTTTTGATTCCGCCGCCGAATCGGCTTGCAGGCGCGCGATCTGCAAAGCGATCTGATCGGGTGTGCTGAGCTGCTTCAAGTTCGACGAAGCACTGGCAATCGCCGCTTCCGCCGCAGCGATATCGCTGGCCGTGGGTGAAATCGTCTGGGTATAGGCCAACTTCTGGGTGGCGTAGGCTTGCTCGGCTTGTTTGACTCCCAGCTCCAGATCAGCGGTATCCAGCGTAGCGAGCACATCGCCCGCTTTCACCGTTTGGCCTTCGTCGACCATGACCTCTTTCACTGTGCCCGGCACGCCGAAGTTCAAATTGACCTTCGCCTCCGGCTCGATCTTGCCGCTGGCGCTGACCGAGGCGCGAATGGTGCCGCGCTCTGCGGTCGCCGTGCGCTCAGCCGCTGCGCTGGATGTCGTCGTGCCAGGGGCCGCTCCGCACGCGGCTAACACGAGCGCGGTCAATATCACGACGATTAGACTACTCATCATCCAACTTCGTTTTTGCATGTGTATCCTCATTGTCTCGCGGTTTCCACGTTAATTTCCGGGTTCGTTTGGATTCGAGGCTTTAGCCGGATCCGTCGTGCACTAGCCAACCGGCTGAAGCCTTCGCGAAGCATCCAATGTCGTAAACTAGACAGAAATTCGCTCTCGTTTCCGGCCGTTATCACCTCACGGCGTAGGCGTGGGAAACGGAAATGGAAAATTGAAGGGCGGAAAGGGCGTGGCCATCTTGCCAGTGCACGCCCCATCAGCCGCGCACTTAATACTCACCTGTTCCGGTTCAAAGTAGTTGTTCAGAAAATCTTCTTCGCCGATCTCGCCGCGCGCCAGTTTTTCCGGCGCATAACGGCGCAGGCGCTGCACGGCATCGCTGGTGCCGGTCATGTCGGTCGCTACCACAAACGCCGTGTAGAGCGGTGGATCGATCTGCAAGTAATAGCGCCCCAACGTTTGTTTGGCAGCGCGCAGCATTTCGTTGTAGCCGTCTTGCCAGCGCAGCGGGCTGGCATACTGAATCATCAATGCTTGTTCGCGATTGCCTTCATCGAAGGTGAACCAGTAGACCTTGGGATCGTTCACGCCCGCTTTGATCAGAGCCGATCGCAACAGCGCGAGTGCTTGCGCACGGGTGATCTGCCCGGTGGGCACGGCGGCTTTGCTCGGCCCGATCGATCCCGCGGCGATCCGCGAGGCGCTCGATCCGGTGGGGCGCACGGCCGCTGTCTCGGTGGGCGCTTCCGTCGGTACACTCACGATCGTTTCGGTGGGCGTCGGCGTAATCGTCGGGCGCGGGGTGCGCGTGGACTTGGGGGTGCGCGTGGGGCCAAACGTCGGGAAAGGCCGCTCGGTCGCCGTCGGGCCGATCGGGCGGGGCGTAGGCGTGGGTGCGCCGCAGGCCGCCAGCATGACCATCGCCACCAGAAACATCAACACTTTAGAGCGCATAAATCCGTAACCTTTGTCCCGCAAACTTGCGCGCAATCTTCGCTATGAGATTGTACCGCATCACTCTTCTGCGACGATCGCATCGAGCAATTTATTCATCAGCCGCAGGAGTTGTGTTTGTTCGGTGGCCGAAAAATTTTTCAACAGGTGCGCGATCTGCTGCTTGTTGTAGTCCATGCCGATTTGATACAACTGCTCTCCGCTGGTGGTCATGTGAACGCGCACCACGCGCCGATCGCGCGGGTCAGGCAGGCGTTCCACAAAATCGGCGCGCACCAGCCAATCGATCAGCCGCGTCGTCGAGCTGAAGGGTAGGTCGAGTTTCGCGCTCAGTTCGCTCATGGTGGGCGGTGTTGCGCTGTGCGGCGCAGCCAGCAGGGTGAGAATCCGAAACAGGAACGTGTGGTCTTCTCCGCTCCCCCCGCTGCCGCGCGCATTTTCCAGCTGCTGCTTGAAGCGCACCATGTGCTCCGGCAGCATCAGATCAAAGCGCAGGCTGACGAAACGCTGTAACAACTCCATATATTGTTCGACGGTTTGAGTGGGCACGGCCATGACGTTTATTTCCATTCTGGAATTATTCCATAACGGAAGAGAGTTTACCACCATTCGAAGGCGCGTCAAGATCGAAAAATGACGGGTTAATACATTGCCCCTCACTTTGTTCCGTGGTAACATACCGTCACATCCTTCACAAGCTGGTGTCAATCTGCACAAGGGAGATGTTGGCATGGCTTCCACAGAAATTCCAGATATCGTCATTGGTCGTTTGCCGGTTTACCTGCGTGCGCTGTCGTTGATGGCGGCCGCCGGGCAGGAGATTACCTCGTCGCACGAACTGGGCGAGAAGCTGGGCATCAGTTCGGCGCAGATTCGCAAAGACCTCTCGCACTTTGGCGAGTTTGGCAAGCAGGGCACAGGCTATCGCATCAGCCACCTGCAAGATCAACTCCGCCGTATCCTCAAGGTCGATCGCGAATGGCCGGTCGCTTTGATTGGCATCGGCGATGTGGGCCAGGCGCTGGTGCGCTATGGCGGTTTCCGCAATCGTGGCTTCCGCATTGTGGCGGCCTTCGATGCGGATCCGGCGAAAGTCGGCCAACCGATCGGCGATCTCACCATTCAAGATGTGGCCACGCTGCCCGAGGTGGTGCGCGAACAGAACGTGCAGATCGCCATGATTGCCGCGCCCGCCAAAGTGGCGCAAGACGTGGCCGACCTGTGTGTGAAGGGTGGCGTGCGCGCCATTCTCAACTACGCGCCCATCAACCTCGCCGTGCCGGAAGGAGTGCGGGTGCAGTACACCGATCCGGTCACGCACTTGCAGCGCATGACCTACTACCTCGTGTAACATGAACGCCTTAATTGCCGCTGTGCCCGATTCGGAGATTGCCCGGTTTTGCCAACGCTGGCAGATCCGCGAATTAGCTTTGTTCGGCTCGGCTCTGCGCAGCGACTTTGGCACCGACAGCGATGTGGATGTTCTGGCCACGTTTTCCCCTGAAGCCGATTGGGGCCTGCTCGATCATGTCCAGATGCAGCAAGAACTGCAAACGCTTTTCCACTGCAAGGTAGACCTGATCAGTAAGCGCGCACTTGAGCGCAGTCGCAATGGGCTGCTGCGCCAGGAAATCCTCAATACCGCAAAAACGTTCTTCCCTCAGCGAAAGATCACGTATGCGACGGGATGAGACCACTTTGCTTGACATTGCCGAAGCGGCTCGCCTGGTAGTGAGCTTTGCTCAAGATATGAGCAAAGCGGTTTTTCTTGACGACTACAAGACGCAATCGGCGGTGCTCTACCAGTTGATTGTCATGGGCGAAGCCGTTAAACGTCTCTCCAGCGAGTTTCGCGCTCAATACACTGATATTCCCTGGTCATTGATTGCCGGTATGCGCGATCACCTCATCCATGGCTGCGACATCGTCGATTGGGACGAAGTGTGGAAGACCGCCACAAGCGATGTCCCCGATCTGCTCACGAAGTTGGAGCCTCTACTGCCGAGATGAGGCGCTTCCGTTCAGCGGAGAACGGCCTGCTACTTTGCGTAAAGAGAAAGCGCAGGCTCAATTGAGTCTGCGCTTTTTGGATGGGTGGAATAAGTTGGGTGTTAGGTGTTGTCCGACTTGCTTGATTGGATTTGGATGCACTGTCGCGCGATTGGGAGAGCCGTAGCTATGAATAAGAAAACTTTCAATGTGCCTGGGTGGATACTTGCGCTTTTCGTATGGCTGCCGGTCTTTATACCTAGCTTAGCGATAGGGTTGAATATTCTTCCGAAACCGTCTTTTACGGCGTTGGCCGATTCCTATCAGACTGTTTGCATGATGATTGGTGTGGTTTATCTGGTCACCCTATGGCTTGACTCGATTGAAAATCCTGATGATGTGCCCACCGGGTTGCTGTTCAAGATCGGATTGATCATAGGGAACCTTGTGCTATATACATACTCTACGTTCTTGGCGAGCCATTTGATTGCGAGCTTTGTTGCCTATTTGCACCTCGACTTGTCCTGGCTTTGGCTTACTTGGGGAGCGGGTGTAGTCCTAATCATTGCAATTAGTGCGTTTGAANNGCGACGTTTAGGGAACGTTGTGTTGTCTCACCAGCGATTCAGCGCCGTACAGCTAAATGTCCTAACTTACGGTGTGGTTATCTTCGGATACTCCTTGGCCTTTAATATCGCGTTTGCGCTTTCTAGCTATGTACCACAAACCGTGTTAGGGCTTTTGACATTTGGCGTGCCAGCTCTTGTCGCGACGATGGTGCCGATAATCTTGGCGGTAGGAGCACCACAGGCACAGAAATTTCCTACTTCATTCGGTGGCATAGCACTTTTCATATTCATGGGGATAATAATGGGAGGAGTGCTTTTTATACAAGACGTTTTAGTCCAGCCCGAGCTTACCTTCATCTCGGCGAGTGCACCATACTTACTTGCATTGATAGTTGCAAGCATTCTGTTGGCGATCATACATCGGTCGAAGTGGCTGCTCTTTTCTTCTGCAATCCTTAGTGATGCTTTTCTAGTTTGGTTCTGTTTTATCGGAGGCTGGAAACTATATCAACCTGTGTGAAGTCTGATTCGTTGAATCCGTAGGACCAACGGTCTACCTCCGGCGGAAACGGATATGCAGCGCTATTTCAGAACCTCGCCGCCGACCGTGCACTCAATGGTGGTGAGATTGGAGCAGTGCGGATTTATCCACAGAGTGCCCGGCCAAGCGCGTTCGATCCGCGTTGTGTTACCGCCTGAGCAACTGCCCAACCTCGAATGAGTCGTATGCAAGACCTTGCCCGGCCGCAATGATTGTGGAAGGCATGTTTTGACGCTCACGCCCACCATTTAGCGCATTGACCAATTTCTTGCCTGTGAGTACAATGTAGTCACGTCTGGCAAGAGCGAGGAAACCATGAATGTCGTAAAAACTCCCCTAATTAAAATCGGCAACTCGCGGGGTATCCGTATTCCTAAGGCGCTTATCGATCAGGTTGGGCTGGGCGATGAAGTCGAAATCGACGCACAGCGCGGCCAGCTGGTGATCCGCCCCGCCTCGCGTCCACGCTATGGCTGGGATGAACAGTTTCAAGCGATGGCACAACGTGGTGATGACCAGCTGATCGATGAACCGGTAGCGACTCATTGGGACCACAGCGAGTGGAAATGGTAGC
>PMCF01000084.1:460-10858 GCA_003154115.1 Anaerolineae bacterium | reverse complement strand
CAGAGTGAGTTTTGCGCCATTGCCATTTTCCTGCTCTTCGCGCGCCATCAATTCCAGTTGCGACAGGTTGCGGGCGCGCACGGTGGGCTTTTGAATGCGAATCTTCTCCGTGTTGGTCACGACCACGTTAAAGGTACTGCCGCGAATCACAGGAATATCGGTTTCGCCGTCACGGGTAAACAGCAGTTTGATCGACGCCGCAAACGACTTGAATAACCGGGGCGGTAACAGCGCGTCGTAGCGCACTTCGGCTAACTGCCGCAGTGATTCGATGATCGTTTTGCCCGGGGCAAAGACCAGCGCGTTTTGCACGAACGGCCCGTCTGGATACTCCAACGACATGCCAAACTCGCTGGCAAAGATGGAGCCAATCAATACGGTCTTGCCCGCGCCCATCGCCAGCGCCAGAATGTAACTTGGATAATCAAGGGTCAGAGTTTCACGCAGAGCCTCAAGGTCAAACTCGCGCACGAAAGCATCGTCGTCGCGGATGCTGGCAAATAATGCATCCAGGTCATAGTCGGCGCGTTCAAAGGCAGTTTGTGGAATGCCGAGGGCGTGCAGCAGATCAGCGCGCTTCGTAAAGAACTTGCGATACAAATCAAAAATATGCGGTGTATTCTCGATCAGGCGCAGATACCAGTACGTTTCTAGCGCCCGGAACTGAGGCGAGCGCAGACGAAAGCTGCTCACTTCCGGGTTCGCGGCCCATTCCAGAATTTCGCCAATGGCGGGAAAGGTGTCGTGCGGGTAATGCTCTTTGCGCCAGTCATCAACGCGCGTGGCTAGGGCTTCGTAGAGTGTAGGCATGGGGCAAGTATAGCGAGAATGCAGGCGCGGGTCAAACGCGACGCGAGCCGCGCGCCCTCGCTGACGAACGGCGGCGCGTCCTCGAAGATCTGCGCCGGATGCAAGGCCGATCGGATCTATCCGAATCGAGCAAGCGCGGCAAAGCGCGGGCGATCCTCACGCAAAACATCGGCGTCACACTGGGCCTGGGTCTGACCGGGGACGGCAGTTTGCGAGCCCTGGCTGATCGTGACGATTACACCGTCATCGGCGGCTTGCTCAAGCAATAGGGTGCAGAATCCGTGTGGCTGAAGGCCTGCGAGATCGCGGGGCAGGGGTTCGAGGGTGATCCGTTGGACTACTTGCGGGCCGCCTTGCGCAACAAACGTGAACGCGAGAAGGCCGGTACGCCGGCCGGTTCACGCTCGCGCGGCCCCAGCGGGCTGGGCGTGTTCTACTGGGAGCCAACCTGGACAGCCGTGCCTGGCAATGGCTGGGATCCGGCTGATCCCGCTTCAGGTAATGAGTGGGAGAATCAAGCGTTGTTCAATTTCGATCATCGTCCGACCGTCGCCTTGAATGAGTTTAAGACTCCTTAGCCTATCCCACTTTGCTGCGCTGGGGTCTGATCGAAGAAAACCTCAACCGTACCTTGATGCAAATCTGGTCAGGTCTTGCGGCCAACTCTCGTAGCGATCTTGATATACTGTTTGACCAGCGCCTCGATCCGCTGGTTAAGCGGCTCAACAATCTCCTAGCCCAATAATCTTCCCGCAAATAATTACCCGGCAGTGCGCGGTTCCATCTTCCCTGCTGTTCTCATGCATACTTCCAGAATCCGCGTTTGGAGCGATTGACGACTCTGAATCTGCGGTATAATGCGGCGCAACAAAAAAACTTCAGAAGCCATTATCGACTTCCGAAGTTCGATCTAGAGCGGGTGATGGGATTCGAACCCACGGCCCAGTGCTTGGGAAATACTGGATCGGGGCAGGGCGGTCGCGGTTGATGAAGTGCTACCCGTCGACCACATCCTGCCCCCGTTTTAATCAATCCGTGCTGGCCTGCTTGGCCTTCCGGATAAACCGATCAGCCACGTCGGTGTTCTGTTTGCGCAGCGGCTCAACGTAGTGCCGCAGCACAGTTTCGACCGTGTCCCCCAGCATCTGTGCGGCCACGGCGACATCATTTTCAGAGGCGAAATATTCACTGGCCCACACATCGCGCACGAGATGCAGATTCATCGCATGTGCCGTGTAAGCAAACACCGTCTTTTTGAATTCCTTATTCAGGCCGAACACGGTGTAGGGTTGCCCGTGCCGGGAGATGAACAACTCCGGTCGTTCCTGTCCTGGCAACAAGGGTCGCCAGAGCTTCAAGAATTCCTCAAGTTCGGGTACCAGATCGTCCGGCCAGCTTAAGCGATAGAGGTTGGTGCGCCCGTTGCGGCGACCGATCTTCAGTTCCGCGCCCTTGAACTCGATCATCCAACCCCGATCCTTGCGGTACAGGTTGTCATTGATTTTCATTTCGCGCAGATTACGACTGCGCAGCGGTCGACACACCAGCAGCCGGATGTAGAGACTGCGCTGAGCGCGCAGGGCCAGGTGTTCTTTGGCGTAACGGGTGGTGGCCGCCGCCAACTCTTCCAAACTCGGTCGCTCAGCCAAGCCGATCGCCTCCAGGGTGGCGAGGGACACCATCCGCTTCCACTTGTCGCGTTTCGTGTCGGGTATGACCGCCTGCCGCAAGTGGTAGATCGCCTCCCATTGTTCAGAGGGCACTTTCAAATAGTCACGCGCCGTCCGACAGAACTCGCCGATGGCCCTTTCGAGAAAGCGTGACGGCTGGCCGTCGGTGCGTTGCTCCACATGCCACTCGGCGAAGCTGAGCACTCGCTGCGGGTCGGAGACGTCGGCCAGTCGCAGTCCGGCGGGCGGTTCGCGGCGGATGTTGATCAAATAGCCAAAGTAGTTTTCATAGACATTGATGGATCCGTCAAATGTCGTTGGCCGCTGACACAGTCGGCGCGGTCGATCGGTGTTGAAGAGCGCCAGCCGCCAGTGACGAAAGGCGGCGAACTCAGCCTTCAAGGGTTCATTCCATTCGGTGCGGCGATGGCCGTATGGGTCGTGGTTGATCGAGGTGTTCTTGGCGCGAGCCTGATAGTCATATTTGCGACTGAGGGGTTCCATGATCTCTCCAATTGCCTGGTAATAAGCCGTTTGCTGCGGGGCGCAACAATGCGCCGATAACTCGATAGAACGACGGCGTTTGACATCCGGTGGCCCCCGGCAGTAGTTCATGGGATGCACGATGGATTACCCCGGAGTACGAGATTGGTGTTGCGCACCACTCCGTGGATCGTGCCACCATTGTCGCCCGATAGATTAGCCGTTCGCTACAAACAAAACGACCCAACCATCCGCACGGTTGGGTCAAGCCGTCAGTCCTGTATTGCTGTTGAAATTGGGGTGGAACAGCGCCAAAAGAAGAGCGGCCAATTCCGTGTACACAGAATTGGCCGCTCGTGCTAAAATGCGCACCAGCCCGCCCGACTGTTTACGCAGTTTGGTGGGTTAGCCGCCGGTAGGTGTTGATCGCACCTGCCGGTGGCGTCCTCTCGATTGACGCTGTTCCGCCGCAATTAAACCACCGCGCGGGGCGGAAATCAAGAGCAATTTTCGGAACGCCCATATGACCGCCAAACTCACCTTGATCGGCCAACCGCAACACCCGCAAGTCAAGAACGGCATCGTCTCGTTTTCAATCACGACTGGCCCCGCCTCCAGCACCGCGCCCAAAGGGCTGACGCTCTTCAAATCGGTCACCTATCGTGTCGAATGTTCCGAGCGGCAATTCAATCGCGGCCGCGCGGACGCGCAGGACCAATCCGAATTGATCCTCGAAGGTTATCTGGAACCGCGCGTGGATGAAACGGGCAAGCCCTATGTCGCCGTGGTCGCCCTGTCCGTGATCAGCAAGCAAGTACAGAGCGCCCGCAAATTAGAGCAGCTGCGTGACGAAACCGTCAAGGCCGAAGAGGTGTATGAGCAAACGTGTGAACAGTTCGGCGACGAGTCGCCGCAAGCGCAGGCTGCGGCTGAAGCGTTTGAGAAAGTGAAGGCGGGCTGGCTCAAGTTTAAGGCGACGCAGGCTGCTTCACCATAAGTGATGTATAATTTTGTGTAGAAGTCCGTCGGGAGGTTAGCCGCATGACACACATGCTCCGCAAGCAAATCTACATCCCCANNCAGGCCATTGAGCGCGAAGTCGCCGCCAACGCGGCGCGGCCCGTCGCCGGTGATCGCTCGGCGCTGGAAGATTTTATCCGCTTTGGGCTGGCCCGCCAGGCGGAGCCCGATTCCACGCCCCGCACCTGGACCCGCGACGAGTTGTACGACGAACGCCTGAAGCGTTACCCGCGCTCAGCCGCCGCGCGTGGCGAGTAACCTGCCATGCCTTTGATTCTGCTGGATACCAATGTCCTCGTCTACACGTGCGATCCGGGGGAACCCATCAAGCGAGCGCAGGCCGGCGCGGTGTTGCGCGCCTGCGAGCAAACGGGGAATGGCCGTCTGAGTGTGCAATGCCTGTCGGAATTTGTGTCAGTGTCGACCCGCCGACTCAAGCCACCACTCACGATCGCCGAGGCCAGCCGACAAGTCGAACGGTTGAGCCAGTCGCTGCCGGTGTTCGACCTCACCCCGATGATCGTCCTCGAAGCCTTGCGCGGTGTGCGCGAGCACGGTCTGTCGTACTATGACGCGCAAATCTGGGCGGCGGCCCGGCTGAACCAGGTGCCCGTGATCTTCAGCGAGAATTTCAATTCCGGTAGCGTGCTGGACGGCGTGCGCTTCGTCAATCCACTTGTGACCGACTTCGATCTGGCCGCCTGGGTGTAGCCTGATGCAAGACAAGCCGCGCCTGCTGTTTGTGTGTGGCCGCAATCAGTGGCGCAGTCCGACCGCTGAATGGTTGTATCGGCACGATGAACGCGTCGAAGTCCGGTCGGCTGGCACGAGCGCCGTCAGCCGACATCGCGTGTCGGCCGCGGACATCCAGTGGGCGGACTTGATCCTCGTCATGGAAACCAAATATCGCACCTGGATCGTGACGAATTTTCGGACGATCAAACTGCCGCCTATCGAGAATCTGGACATCCCCGACGAATATGGTTATTTGGACGAAGAACTGATCGGGCTGCTGCCGCGCAACGTTGAGCCTCACATTGTGCGCCTCACCCGGTCTGATCGAATGTGAGAGGACTTGCCCATGCCGGAGATCTATGTCAGCACCGATGTAGAAGCCGACGGGCCGATTCCCGGTCCGCATTCCATGCTCAGTTTTGCCTCAGCTGCATTCCTGGCCGATAAGACCTTGCTGGGCACTTTCACGGCCAATCTGGAGACATTGCCCGGCGCGACCGCCCATCCGCAGACGATGGAGTTCTGGCAGACGCATCCGGAAGCCTGGGCCGCCTGCCACGTCGATCCGCAACCGCCGGAAATCATCATGCCCCGCTATGTGGCCTGGTTGAAAACCCTGCCCGGCCAGCCGGTGTTTGTGGCTTATCCCGCCACGTATGATTTCATGTTTGTCTACTGGTATCTGATCCGCTTCGCTGGCGAAAGTCCATTTGCTCATCACGGCCTCGATATTCGCACCTATGCCATGGCGCTGCTGAAGACCGGCTACAAAGCCGCCGGGAAAAACCGCATGCCAAAACGCTGGTTCGATCCGGCGCCGCATACGCATCAAGCGCTGGATGATGCGATCGAGCAGGGGTATCTGTTCTGCAACATGCTGGCCGAAAACTCGGATTCGCAGCTGACTGCGTGAGCAATGAGCCTTCAGTCTCAAACACCTTTTCCATCTCACTGACTTCTATTTTTCGCAAATAGGAATAGTTGATGTCGGTTCTCACAGTTGTGGCTCTCCCGCACTTTTGATGATTATGGCAGCGCGCGTAGCAGTTCGCTCAGAATCTTGAAGTCCGTGCTTCAATTTTCGTATTGAAGTGGCTCACCCACATCAATATTTCTGCAGTGGCGACCCTACGTCATCAAAAGTGCGGAAGAGCCACAGTTGTTGGCAATGAGCCAGCCTAAAAGACCTTGTTTTCTCACAGTTCTTGGCAATGTGAATCACAAATCTTGGCAATAGCCGAGCTGCGAAACACAGTTGTTGGCAATAGCCTAAAAATGGGCTAAGCCGATTCTCAAAGATGATGGCAACAGCCGATCAAGCTAAGCGATGAAGATCGATCAGCTTACCAGCAAAAAATGTCGTTGTTGGCACGTTCATCCCAAAGCTGAGAAAGCCATTGCCAGAAACTGCGTGTCGGCCATTGCCACAATCTGTGACGCTATTGCCAAGAATCATGTGTAGGAAATCGCAGTAAGATTAAGTCCAGACCGGGATGTTAGTAACAACGCAAGTTTGCCGTGCCGTTGCGTTATTTCGGCGGGATTTCTCGCTTAGAAAGAGAAAAGACACAGGCCCGCGTGCATCGAGATCCCAGGCAGCTGTGCGATGTTAGTAACATCGCGCTGCGACCTGCTATTTGCCTAAGAAACAAGGCTATCTGTCGCGCATCGTCACACCGTGCCACTTAAACTATCATACAATTTCCTACATCATGAGAACCGACAGACAACACACCCGCCCCAGGCGATCGCGCCTCTGGCGTTTAGAGCACATTGAGTTTATAATAAATTCAATGTGCTCTAAATGAGGAGGCTGCTATGTTCGTCAACCGCGAAGCAGAACTCGCGTTTTTGAACTCCACCCTAACCCGCACTCATCCCACAGCGGCGCAATTGATCTTGCTCTACGGACGGCGCCGCGTGGGCAAGACGGTGCTGGCGCGGCACTGGGCTGAAACGACTGGCCTGCCCACGATCTACTGGGCGGCCGAGCGCGAGCCGGCCAATCTGCAACGCCGCAAACTCTACGCCCAAATGCTGGGCGTGACGCTGGCGCAGGCTCCGATCTTTGAGTCCTGGGACGAACTGTGGAAAGCCTACGCCGATCGGCTGACCGACCAACGCCAGATTTTGATCCTCGACGAAGTACCCTATCCCGCCGAGTCCGATCCCGCTTTTCTGTCCGCGCTGCAACATGCCTGGGATCAACACTTAAAACAGTCCGAAGTCATTATCATTCTCAGCGGGTCACACATCCATACCATGGAGACGTTGCTGGCGCGCGGCTCACCCCTGTTTGGCCGCTTCACCGGCCAATGGCATTTGCCGCCGTTGGAGTTCAGCGCTCTCAAGCATTTCGTGCCCAAATGGTCGCTCGATGAGCGCGTCGCCCTCTACGCCATCTTGGGCGGCGTGCCCGCCTATCTGGAACAATTGCAGCCCAATCGCACACTGAGCGACAACTTGCGCGATGTGATCCTGTCGCCGGGCGGCCTGTTTGTGGCTGAGCCGGAGTTGTTGCTGTATGACGAGGTGCGCGATCCGCGCGTGTATCACGCTATCCTGCAAGCCATCGGCTCCGGCGCGCACACGTTGGACGAGATTGCGAATGCGACCCTCACCTCCAAGACGCATCTCAGCATGTATCTCACGCGCTTGCAGGAACTCCGCTTTATCGAACGACGGCTGCCAGCCACCGTGCCGCCCGCCAAAATTCGCGTGAGCCGCATGGGGCGTTATCATTTTGCCGATCCTTTCCTGCGCTTCTACTTCCGCTTTGTCGCCCCACAGCGCGCCGATCTCGGTTATAACCGCGACGTGGTGTTGGACAATATTCGTGCGCAATTGCGCGGCTTTGTCGGAGTCACGGCTTATGAAGAACTGTGCCGTTCCTGGGTCGTGCAGGCCAGCGCGGCGCAGCAGTTCCCGTTCAAAGCGCAGGTGGTCGGCAGTCACTGGAGTCGGGAAGTGCAGGTGGATGTGGTGGCTGTCAGCTGGGCCGCGAAAGCAATCTGGTTGGGCGAGTGCAAGTGGGGCACGGAGCGTGTGGCGCGCGAAATCCTGACGGAACTGATCGAGGAGAAAACACCGAAGGTTCTCAAAATATTGCCTGACGCCGGAGCCAAGTGGACAATCTCTCATGGACTTTTCAGCCGGGCCGGCTTTACGCCCGCCACGCAAATTCTGGCGGAAGAGGCAAACGTCACGCTGGTCGATCTGGATCGGCTGGCGCGCGGTCTAGCCTGAGTGGCGGAGAAAACGCAGTTAGTTCAGGTATGATCGTCGCAAGTGTAGCAGGTTCTGACGGAGACGACGATCTGATCACCACCTACCTGGTGCAGGAACTCCAGGCGACCCACCGAGGCGAAGTTGGAGATGACGGTTGTATTGCTGACGATGTTCAGCGCGCGGCTCAATCCGGCAGAATCTGATCCAGCGCGGCGATTTCTTGGCGGGCGTCCTGCTCATCGGACGGACCGAGGTGCGGTTGAATGCCGCGCTGTACGAGCAGCGCCTTGAAACTATCAAAACTCAGACCGGCCAGATGCGCCGCCTTCGCCAGTGAGATGTCTTCGGTCTGGTAGCGATACAGCGCGAGTTCGACGCGGATCTGCGGTTTCTCTTGCAGCAATGAACGCAAAGCATCCTGAATCACCGCATCCAGATTAGGATATAGTCGCGCATTGACCAGAGTTTGGGGTTGCAACATGGAACCAGCCCGCCTGATAAGTTGGGTCTATCTCTTTCAAGTATAGCAGAAATAAGGGCGCACGTCGGTCATTTGAAGCCGCTGACGAATGGGCGTGACAAATACGCTCAGATCCGATGTCATGATGGTCATCCGCCGTGAAAAAAGAACTTTCAACTATCCACCCGGAATTGCAGGCCGTGGCCCGCAAGCTGCCAGCGATCACTTACAGCCGCAAGAATCTCTGGTTGATGAACTGGGTGATGCGCCTGCGGCCTGCGCCCAAAATGCCGGATGATATCTTGATCGAGAATGTCTTCATCCCGGCTCAAACCGATCAGGCCAGAATCCGTCTGCGACTCTACAGGCCCAGATCAATCAGCGCGCCGACTCCGGCCTTGATCTGGCTGCATGGCGGTGGCTACGTGCTGGGCAACCCGGAACAGGACGATGAGTGCTGCACTCAGTATGGGCGCGAGCTGGGGATCACGGTGGTCTCCGTCGATTACCGCTACGCTCCGAAATATCCGTTCCCGATCGGTCTGGAAGACAGTTACGCGGCCCTCGCGTGGGTGGCGGCGCAGGCTCACAGTCCCTCGGCGTCGCTGTGCCGCACATCGCCATCGGCGGGGCCAGTGCCGGTGGTGGATTAGCCGCGGCTCTCGCGCAGTTGGCACATGATCGGCAAGCCATCCAGCCGGTGTTTCAATTGCTGGTTTATCCCATGTTGGATGATCGGACCGTGCTCCGCAGTGATCTGGCTGGTCAGCATTACATCGCCTGGGATCAGAAGAGCAATCGGTTTGGCTGGGAGTCGTATCTGAGCCTTCCCGGTGGAATAGACGATGTGCCCGAGTATGCGGTGCCCGCCCGTCGCGCGGATCTGTCCGGCTTACCGCCGGCCTGGATTGGCGTGGGCACCGTGGACTTATTTCATGATGAAGCTGTGGCGTATGCCGAAAGATTGAAGGCGTGCGCTGTGCCATGTGAGATCGAGATCGTCCCGGGCGCGTTCCATGGATTTGACGTTTTCGATCCGACTATTTCGCTCGTTCAGGCTTTCCGCCGATCACAAATCGCTGCCTTGCGAAAATACCTGTTTCCATGAATTTGATCAAAGTGTTTCGACCGTTGCCGAGAGTGGTACTTCATTTCACCCAAAAGGATCAACGATGTCCCGCATTGCGCTCAACCAGGTCGCTCCCGATTTCAGTCTGCCGGACTTCTCCGGCAAAACGGTCCGCCTGTCTGATTTCTACGGACGGAAAAATGTACTCCTGGTTTTTAATCGAACCTTCACCTGACCATACTGCCGCGCGCACATGGCACAGTTGCGCCAGGACTATGAACAATTTGTGGCTCGCGAGGTTGAAGTGGTGGTGGTCGGCCCGGAAGATGCCAGAACCTTTGCCGCGTACTGGAATAAAGAATCCCTTCCTTTTGTCGGCGTGCCAGATCCCAAAGCCAGCGTGCTGAAGTTGTACGGACAGGAAGTCAATCTGTTCAAACTGGGGCGTATGCCGGCCCAGGTGTTGATCGACCGGGCGGGTCTGGCACGTTTTGTGCATTACGGACACTCAATGAGTGATATTCCATCCAATAGCGAATTGCTGGAGTTGGCCGACCGGCTCAATCAGGAGTATGCCTAAACCGTCGGCAGATGAAAGCCACCGCCGAACAATGCGGTACTCGTGATCGAACGTGTGCTTGTGGAAAGTGACAGCGACGTATCGACCGCTTATGGGATTGCGACACAGATTCAACTCATGCCGCAGAACCATCAGTGCTAAAATAATCATATGAGCAGAACATCCACTTACCTGGCTATACTCGTCGGCGGGATATGCGGCTATTTCCTCATCAAATCCTTCGTCTTTGGGAATTTCTTTACCAGTTCTAGAACGGTACCTTCTGACGTTTTGCAAGGCTTCTTGATTGGCTTTGGACTGGCGTTTGTCACGGCCCAAATTTACGCCAGGATCAAGGCCACGA
>PMCF01000084.1:0-438 GCA_003154115.1 Anaerolineae bacterium | reverse complement strand
ATTGGTGGACGAACACCGATGGCGCGAGCCATACGCTCTCCGGAGTTCACGACTACGTCATGCACTTTCCGGCAGGACAACTTCCGCCGAACAATGCCTTCTGGTCGATTACGATGGGGGATGCTGGCAATCACTTTGTGGCGAATCCGATCNNCGGTTCGGTCGATATTTTCATTCAGACCATTGCTCCGGCGGGGCACGAGTCCAACTGGCTGCCCGCGCCTTCGGGCAAGTTCATACTCTGGCTGCGCGTGTACCTACCCGGCGCGGCCATTCTCTATGACGACTATACGGTGCCGCCGGTTGCCGAAGTGAGATGATGTCTATGAACTACGAGCATTTGCTGCTATTCGGTTCGGTCATGGTCGCGGCCTGGTTCCTTTTCACCTACTTTTGGCCACGCATGCTTCTATCCGTATTCAAGAGAGCGATTCTCGT
>PMCF01000004.1 GCA_003154115.1 Anaerolineae bacterium | reverse complement strand
CAGCTCTGGTACTCTCCAAGGTTAGCCAACACGCGACCATTTTGAGTATCCACAAGCTTCAACGTGATCGAGCTTTTTTCATCCTTGTAAACATAATCGTAACTGCTTAGCCTCAAACTTGAAAACTCCTAACACAGGCTGGGCCGGTTATGTCAGAGGTCCATGAACTTCACTGTGCAGGATAGTGGGTAGATCGCGCAGCAATTTATCCCGTTCCTTCAGACAGAAGAACCACCAACTCAACACAACCAGGAGCGGGAAGGAAGCGAACAGATACCCGCCCATGACGAGAAAAAGAATTCCTACCAGCAAAGCCGGTATCAGGGAGACGAACACAATAACTCGCGTGACCATACTGATTTCGGCATAGCCGACGACAAAGGTGGACTGGTTCGCTCCCTTTATCAGTTGCCCCGTTGCCTGGACGTACAAGTTCCGACCAACCATCTTTCGGAGTGTAAATTGGGCGGTTCCATCTGCTGAATGACACAGAAGCGGCAGGTAAGAATATGACCTTAACCAATTTGACCAGGTGCGCTGGTGGGTTTCCAGATTTCGTAGCTGTACCAAGCACTCCTGCATAGGTAGAGGTGAATGCAGTTCAAAGATCTTTGTGGGGGTGGTCAGATACGATAACCAGTCCTGAATGTTCGTGCTATGGTCACTCATGCCATGTCCACGGTTAACCTTTTCAAATGCTTTGGGGTGTTTACTCAGTTGCCTGAGCCTGGCTGAATGAGGGCGAATAGGGAGTACCATGCAACGCTTGATACAGCACCTCCAAGACGCGCTGACCGTTCTTGCGGGCCGTGGAGATGTAGCTGCGCACTTGACAGAAGACGTTCGCGCCGTCGCCACTGCGAAAGCCGCCGGACACCTTTTGTTGGACCTTGACCATGCGAATGTCGCGTTCAGCCAGGTTGTTATCGAACGGCACGGCGAAGTCATAGACAAAGGCCATGACTTTATCCTTGTGAGCGCTCAGACGGTCCAGCAGGTTTCGGGCAGGCGATTGCTTGAGCCGACCGCGCTGGCCGCTCTGGCGCACGGGCGGCGGATTAGCCCGCTCGCCGCGTGCGACAATGAGGTCGTAGACCGTCTCAAACGCCGCCAGTTGCAGCGCGGACAGGGAGCTTTGGCCCTGACTTTTGGCGGTGTCTACCTTGTCTTTCATGTTCAGCAGCAAATCCAGAAAATCGCTCGCCCACTTCTGGCTATAGCGCTCAACGAGGAACACTAGTTCGCGGACGAGATGGGCATTGCACAGCCCGTGTTTGGCATCGATGTACTTCAGGTAAGGCTGCCAAGCGTCGTGAATGCTCCAGCCTTGTCGCTTTGGCAAGATGTCGATTGCATCCATCGCTTCACTGCCGCGTTTGGGGTGGATAGCGTAGTAGGTCGCCTGCTCGGTGCTGGCCGAGTGCAGCCATTCCAGCGTCCCATTCACCCGTGCCCCGGTTTCGTCAAAATGTACCGGGTCTTCCGTCTGCACGAGATGGTCTTTGATCTGTTCGTTGAAGGGCACCACCTGCTCGGCCACTTCAACGGCTGCCGCGAACACCGTCCCGTCGGAGATGTCCTGCTGGTACAATTCACTGAGAATCTCAGCGGTGCGTTCCAGGGGAATGAAGTGATACACGTTCAACAGCACCATCTGGGCGCGAAAACGCGGGCCATACTGCGTTGGCTGTGTCACATCGACTGGAAATTCCCCACGATTGACCTGCCCACACACCAGACACGTCTTGACTTCAGCCTGATGCTCAGTTACTTCCAGTTTGACCTCGGGCAGGTCAAACACCTGGCGCTTTTCGACCCGGCTCGCCTCAACCCCAGCTAAGTCGGCTTGACAGTAAGCGCACTGTGTCACCGGGTGCATCTGGGTGCGCTGTGGCTGGTCCACTGGTTCTAGCCGATACCCGACATGGCCTTTTTGTCCGCCACTGGGTTTACCACTGGTCTCGCGCCGACTCTTGGGGGCTGGCTTTTTCAAACCATCACTCGACGGCGGTTTGCTGCTGTTCTGGCTGTTCTTNNCGATCTGGTCTTCCAGTGCCTGAATTCTGGCCTCTAAGGCCCGAATGATCTCTGCCTGCCCCTCAAACAGTGCCATTACCGCCTGTTTCCCTTGCTCGCAGGCGACCTCTATTTCTTCCGGTGTAGGCAGTACATTCGGTTTCATGGTCTCTATTATCCACTGCCGCCGTTTGAGGTCAAGCTACCTCCCCAATCCGGTTCATAGTCAACGAGGCTAAGCAGTTACNNGTTGCGATCTGGTGTTGAGATGTCGCAGAATTCACGCCATCCATCGTAGATAGAATCTAGATATTGCTCAACCGCGGTATCGTTCGGTTTCCAATCTTTGTAGACCGCCGAAGAGATCGCTTCCACACTCATCACAAGAAATAGGTACGAGAATTCCGGTTCCGTAAACATCATTTCCACAGCCGAATGATATAGCCGCATAGCTAGCACAAAACTTCGCGCCCAATCTCTATTCATCGCTTGAAGATTTACGAGGAGATTTTTTATTTCATCAGGTCGAAGTTCCTTCAACCTTTGTCGTTCTTGTGAATGTTGGCTCTGATAGAAGTCGGTATCCTCAACAGGGAATCCACCTACACGACTCCGATTGGTCGCGAAAACGCGGCGTCGGGTAAGTATTGAAAGAAATGCAGCAAACTCCTTAGCTATGTCATCAGGATCGTATCCCATACTGCTTGCTGATTGGATCTCGTCTCTCTCCAAGGGGACACGAAAAGTCAGGCAGAGCTTTTGTGGTAATTCTGAATATGGCGTGGAAACACTGAACAGCTTGAACGGGAATTCATGCAAAATAAGCCGTGCCTCAAATGAATGTTCGCGATTTCCGAGGAAAGGAGGATAGATCTCGCCCCAGCTAATGAGACGATACTCGATTTCTTGGGCTTTTCCTTGGTGTTTCCCATAGTGATAGTCAAGGGCAGTCAGCATATGAAGCCTTTCGTCAAAGTTGACGGGAATTCTGTTTCCGATCTACACATAAGGCACAGGTGAGTATTTACTTGGAATTATAGCAAATCGCCTTGATCAGGTATCGAACCAATCGCGCTCGACGCCGGGCTGACTTCTGCTACGATCATTAAATAGACAAGGGGGCACGATATGAAGATTTCGGCGGTTATTCCACTGGTGCTGGGCACGCCCTGGCGCAACCTGACCTTCGTGAAGGTGGAGACGGATGCCGGGTTGTACGGCGTGGGCGAAGTGCGCCTGAACAACCGGACCAACGCGCTGCTCGGCTACCTGAGCGAAGCCATCCCGCGTTATGCCATCGGGGCCGATCCGTTTGAGATCGAGTCGCTGGTGAC
>PMCF01000374.1 GCA_003154115.1 Anaerolineae bacterium | reverse complement strand
TAGTAACGACTTCAGTCGTGGTTTGCGGCCAAAAAGCGACTGAAGTCGCAACTACTGGCGTCAATTGTTTTCATATTGAGAATTGCTGGCGGCATTATTACAATTTTGAGGCAGGGTGACACTTGGCCTGTTTTCCGCGTGACGTTGTCCACTACTCATTGGCCATGTGGTCACGGATAATTTACTAGATCAAATTGAGTTAAAATAATCCATGCATGAATTAGCCGTAACCGAAAGCCTTTTGAACATCGCTGTGCAGCACGCCTCGCAGGCCGGGGCGGTGCGCGTGACTCAGCTGAATCTGGTCATCGGCCAACTGGCTAGCATCGTCGACGATTCCGTGCAGTTCTACTGGGACATGATCAGCGAAGGCACGATCTGCGCCGGCGCAGGACTCCACTTCGAGCGCAGGCCGGCGACGTTAAAGTGTCTTGACTGCGACCAATCGTACGCGCTCGACGGCGAACTGACCGATTGTCCCAATTGCCACAGCGTGCGCATCAAAGTGATGACGGGGGAAGAGTTCTTTGTGGAAAGCATCGAGATTGAAGCGGCCAGTGATCTGGCACAGGCGACAGCATGACGACTGTTACTGTAGTTGAAAAAATCCTCAGCGCGAACGATCGGCTGGCGGAACAAAACCGCGCCCGATTGGATCTGGCTGGCATTTTCGGCCTCAATATCATGGCCGCGCCCGGTGCGGGCAAGACCAGCACCATCCTGCGGACGATCAAGGCGCTCACTCCGCAGATCACGATCGGCGTAGTGGAAGGCGATACCGCGGCCGTCACGATCGACGCCGACAAGGTCATTGCCGCGGGCATGCCCGCCGTGCAGATCAATACCGGCGGCGAGTGCCACCTCGACGCGGTGATGTTGAGCGGTGCGCTCACCCAACTACCGCTCGATCAGATCGATCTGCTCATCGTGGAGAATGTGGGCAACCTGATCTGTCCCGCGGCATTTTCGCTCGGCACGCACGCCAATGTGCTCATCTCCAGCGTGGCCGAGGGCGATGACAAGCCGTACAAATACCCCAACATCTATCGCGGCATCGACGCGCTGATCATCAATAAGATTGATCTACTCCCTTACGTGGAATATAACTTGGATTACTTTCGGCGCGGCGTGGAGCTGCTCAATCCCGGCGTGGCGACGTTTCCCATCTCGTGTCGGACGGGGGAAGGCGTCGATAGCTGGGTGCAATGGTTGTTGGGGAAAGTTGGCAAATAGGAATGACGAGTGAAAAGTGACGAGTGAATAGCGAACGACGCTTATTGGCACTTCACTCATCACTCTTCACTCGTCAGGTCCGCCTGCGCAAATTACTTTTGATGAACCGCATTTTGATTAGCAACCACATTCACATCACCGGCGTCGTGCAAGGCGTCGGATTCAGGCCGTTTGTGTACGGGCTGGCGACGCGTTACGGTCTGCGTGGTTGGGTGTGCAACACCTCGGCCGGCGTGGACATCGAAGTGGATGGCGCGCCGGAAGTGTTAGCGCAGTTTGTCGCCGATCTGTCTACGCAGGCTCCGCCACTGGCGCACATCGATTCAATCGAAGTGACTGAGACTTCATCCAACGGCTTTACGACCTTTGCGATTCATCATTCCATCGCAAATCCCGTCGACTTCATGCCTATCTCGCCAGACATCACGCTGTGCGATGACTGCCGCCATGAACTGTTCGATCCCAACGATCGACGCTACCTGTATCCCTTCCTCAATTGCACCAATTGCGGGCCGCGCTTCACCATCATCACGGACATTCCCTACGATCGACCCTTCACGACGATGGCGGACTTCGTCATGTGCGAGGAGTGCGCTAAAGAATATGCCGATCCACTCAATCGACGTTTTCACGCGCAGCCGGTGGCGTGTCCCAAGTGTGGGCCGACGGTACAGTTAATGATACGCGATGTGACAGGTGCGATGCAGGATGCAGGATGCAAGACGCAGGCAGCAACGCTGGCTGTTGTGCGCGACTTGCTTGCTCAAGGCAAAATCGTCGCCATCAAAGGTCTGGGCGGATTCCACCTCGCGTGTGATGCGACGAATGATGAGGCAGTGGCAGAACTTCGTCAGCGCAAAGGCCGCATCGATAAGCCGTTTGCGTTGATGGCCGCGAACGTTGCGGCGATAGAGCACTTCTGCGAAGTCACGCTGGAAGAACGATCTTTGTTGGAATCCAAAGAGCATCCGATTGTCTTGTTGAAGAAGAAGTCACTCACGTCATTGCGAGCACTTCGCGCGAAGCAATCTCCTGCTGACACAAGTGAGATTGCTTCGTCGCGTCCTTCGACTACGCAGCGAAAAGATGCTGCTCCGCTCGGGATGCTCCTCGCCATGACGCGCCTCTCGCCGCAGGTCGCTCCCGGTCAATCCACCCTTGGTGTGATGTTGCCTTATACGCCGTTGCACGAACTGTTGTTTGCCAACAGCCAGCTGCCAGCCGCTAACTACCAACTGCTCGTCATGACTAGCGGCAACTTCAGCGAAGAACCTATCGCCACGGACAACGACGACGCGCTGGCTCGACTCGCGCCATTGGCTGATGCCTTCCTGTTGCACAATCGTGACATCCATATGCGGTGTGATGACTCAGTCGTGCGCATCTTTGAAGGCGAGGAATTGCCTATGCGCCGGTCGCGCGGCTACGCGCCGTATCCGGTGAAGCTGCCTACGCTCCAAGTCCGCGTCCCCACGGACGGCAAGCAAGCGACGATTCTGGCGGTAGGCGCGGAACTGAAAAACACGTTCTGTGTCGCACGCGAGGACTATGCTTTCATTAGTCACCACATCGGCGATCTGGAGAATTACGAAACCCTGCGCTCGTTCGAATCTGGCATCGCGCATTTCGAACGATTGTTCCGCATCAAACCGGAGATCATCGCGTACGATCTACATCCGAATTATCTGGCGACGCGCTATGCGTTGGATCGGGCCGAGCGGGATGGCTTGAAATCGATCGGGGTACAGCACCATCACGCACACATCGCCGCGTGCATGGCGGAGCATGGCTTGCGCGGCGATCAACCGGTTATCGGCGTGGCGTTCGATGGGACAGGTTACGGCAGCGATGGCGCGATCTGGGGCGGCGAATTTCTGCTCGCCGACTATCGAGGCTTCGAACGTGCCGCGCATCTGGAATACCTACCGTTGCCCGGCGGCGATGCCGCGACGAAGCATCCGTATCGCATCGCGTTGAGCTATCTGCGCCAGGCCGGTATCGAGTGGACGGATGACCTCGCATCGGTGAGGGCGGCCAGTCCGATCGAACGGGCGACTATCCGCAAACAGATCGAATCCAATCTCAACACGTTTTCCACGTCGAGCATGGGCCGCCTGTTTGACGCGGTCGCTTCGATCTGTGATGTGCGGCAGAATGTAAATTACGAAGGGCAAGCGGCCATTGAATTTGAAGCGCTGGTGGATGAGGGCGAGACAGGCGGATACGCATTCGAAGTGGAAGCAGACAGCGTGGTGCGTCCCACGGGGAGGCTCCGCACTGGTGCGTATTGCGTAAAGCTCGATGGATTGATTCGCGCGGTGGTCGCCGATACCCGATCGGGTGTGCCGACGCCGTTGATATCTGCGCGTTTCCACAACGGACTGGCGCAGCTGGTGTTAGAAGTGTGCGAGAGACTTCGTCACGAGCGTGGCCTGTGTGAAGTGGCATTGAGTGGCGGCGTATTTCAGAATGTGACGTTGCTGCAGAAGACGTGCAAGCGATTACGAGGTGCGGACTTCACAGTGTATACTCATCACCTCGTGCCGCCGAATGATGGCGGTTTAGCATTGGGGCAAGCCGTCATTGCTGCGGCCAGTTTTTAATTGGTCATTGGAGGTCGCTATGTGTCTGGGAATTCCGGGAAAAATCATCGATATTTATGAGGCCAACGGTTTGCACATGGGCAAGGTAGACTTTGGCGGCGTGACCAAAGAAATCTGCCTGGCTTACGTGCCCGAAGCGCAGATTGGCAACTACACGATCGTGCATGTGGGCTTTGCGTTGAATGTGCTCGACGAGGCCGAAGCCCTGGAAACGTTGCAGCTGTTGCGCGAAATCGGCGCAATGGATGAAGAGCTGGGCGCGGAGGCCGCGGCGCTTCAAATCCCTTCGCCGTCTGGCGGCTAGAGCGGATTTCGTTTTGATTGACGCTATTGTCCCCGCTCGCTGCGCGTGACAATCCAGCGGGAGCAACGGCGGATGATCCATCCGCCTTGAGCGTAACCAAAATAGGGAATCGCTCTAAGCTATTGATTCGACATGCTAAGCCGTGAAAGGAGCGAAGATGAGCAGCACCCTGCACTACAAACTGAATTACAGTGATGAACCCATCCGCTTGTTCAAGTCGGACTTTTTGGAGTTCTTCACGCACATCACGCCACAAGCCGTGGTGATCATCTGGACGCCGATTATTCTGTATGCGCTGTATCGGGCGACTTTGGCCGTGCCGTTTGGCACGTCGGGCGCGTACATTCCGCTGGTCTTTGTGCTGGGCATGTTCTTGTGGACGCTGTTGGAATATAACGTGCACCGCTTCTTGTTCCACATGCCACCGCGCACTCCCTTGATGGAGCGCATCTCCTTCTTGTTTCACGGCATCCATCACGTACAGCCGGCGTGCAAGACACGCCTGGTGATGCCGCCAATCGTGAGCATACCGCTGGCCGTCATCGTGGCGTTGCTTTATTCGGCGATTACGAGCGTGCTCGGTCTGCCTCACTGGTTCTGGCCAATGCTGGCAGGTACGATGACAGGTTACCTGATCTATGACATGATTCACTACGCCACACATCATTGGCCGCTGCGCTGGGGCTATCTGAAGTATCTCAAGCGCTATCATATGAAGCATCATTACAAGGTTGACGACGCATACTACGGCATCACCTCGCCGGTGTGGGACTACGTGTTCGGTACGATCCCGGTGGAAGATCGCCGCGATTTTTCGACGCAAGATTACAAGTAGCACGCTAAGCAAGCATCTCAGAAAGTGTTTCTGGAAGCCTTGTTGCGCGTCATTCCCGCGCGCTGGTAGCGGGAATCCAGCAGCTCCGCCAAGAACAATTGCCGGTCGTCACGCTGGATGCCCGATATGCCGTACCCAGGCCCCACCGGGGCCTGGCGACACGCATGAGCGAAGCATTCGGGCATGACTACATGGACCCACTAACACTTTCTCAGAACGCTCGCTTTGTTGCTGGCGGGGGCTTGAATGAAGTACTTGGATGAATACCGCGACGCGGAGTTAGTGCAGAAGGGGCTGGCCGAGATTCGCCGCACCGTCACGCGCCCGTGGCGGTTGATGGAAATTTGCGGCGGCCAAACGCACTCGATCATGCGGCACGGCCTTGATGAACTGCTGCCGCCCGAAGTGGAGTTGATCCACGGACCGGGCTGTCCAGTGTGTGTCACCCCGCTCGAACTGATCGATAAAGCCATCGCGATTGCTTCACGCCCCGGAGTGATCTTCACGTCCTTCGGCGATATGCTGCGCGTGCCCGGTTCTGATGAAGACCTCTTTCGCACGCGGGCCGATGGCGGCGACGTGCGTGTGGTCTATTCGCCGTTGGATGCCGTGAAGATCGCGCGGCAGCATCCCGATCAGCAGGTGGTCTTCTTCGGCATCGGTTTCGAGACGACGGCGCCCGCCAATGCGATGAGCGTATGGCAAGCCAAGCAGCTGGGCCTCAAGAATTACTCGATGCTGGTCTCGCACGTGCGCGTCCCACCTGCGATGCGCGCGATCCTATCCTCGCCTTACAATCAAGTGCAAGCGTTCCTGGCGGCGGGCCATGTCTGCGCCGTCATGGGTTACTGGGAATATCCGCCGATTGCCGAAGAATACAAGATTCCCATCGTCGTGACGGGCTTCGAGCCGGTCGATTTGGTGGAAGGTATCTTGCAAGCCGTTCGGCAGCTGGAAGCGAATCGGCATGAAGTCGAAAATGCTTACGGCCGCATCGTCACTTATGCAGGCAACCAGTCCGCGCAGGACCTCATCAACAAGGTATTCGTCGAGTGCGATCGCAAGTGGCGCGGCATCGGCACCATTCCGCTCAGCGGCTGGCGGCTGCGTGACGAGTTTGCCGACTTCGATGCCGAGAAGCGCTTCGATGTGAGAAGCATCAACACCAAGGAATCACCGTGGTGTATCAGCGGCCTGGTGCTGCAGGGGCGCCAGAAGCCGCATGAATGCCCGGCGTTTGGCAAAGAATGCACGCCCGAACATCCCCTGGGCGCGACGATGGTTTCCAGCGAAGGGGCGTGTGCGGCGTACTATCGATACAGGAAGCAAGAGGCATGAAGCAAGATGCGAGGCTGTCTTTGCTTCTTGCCTCCTGCATCTTGCAAAGTGGATGAGCTATGTCTGAAGAACCTGTTACTATACAAGGCCCCGTCTGTCCCACCCCGGTTCAGCAGCGTGATCGCATCGTGATGGGGCATGGCAGCGGCGGCAAATTGTCGCACGATTTGATTGCCCGGAAGTTCGTGCCCGCCTTCGCTAGTGCGGCGCTGCGGGCCGGCGACGATGCCGGTGTCGTGCAGGCCAACACCTGCACGCGTTTGGCGATCAGCACGGACTCGCATGTGGTGTGGCCGCTGTTCTTTCCCGGCGGCGACATCGGCAAGCTGGCGGTGTGCGGCACGGTCAACGACGTGGCGATGATGGGCGCGGTCGTGAAATACCTGACGGCGGGCTTTATTCTGGAAGAGGGCTGTGAGTTCGATGTGCTGGAGCGCGTGATCGATTCGATGCAGGCGGCCGCTGCCGAAGCCGCTGTCGAGATTGTGGCAGGCGATACCAAGGTCGTGCAGAAGGGTAAGGCCGATGGGTTGTACATCAACACGACGGGCGTGGGCGTCATTCCGACCGGGATCGAGATCGGCGGAGCGCTGGCACAGCCCGGCGATGTGGTGATCCTCTCCGGCCCGATTGGCGATCATGGCATTGCCGTGCTCAGCGCGCGGGGCGAGCTGGACTTCGAGGCCGAAGTGCAAAGCGACATCGCGCCGTTGAATCATCTCATTGCGGCCATGCTGGATGCCAGCGAATCCGTCCATGTCTTGCGTGATCCCACGCGCGGCGGTGTGGCGACCACCTTGAATGAAATTGCCAAACAATCCAACGTGGGCATCACGTTGTGGGAGAAAAGTATCCCCGTGCGGCCCGCGGTGCGCGCGGCGTGCGAGATGTTGGGCTTCGATCCCATGTATGTGGCGAACGAAGGCAAACTCATTGCCATCGTCGGGCGCGAAGAAGCCGATCGGGTCTTGGACATCATGCGTAAACAGCGCTACGGCGCAGAAGCCGTGATCGTGGGTGAAGTCCAGGCCGAATCGCCGGGCCGCGTCCTCCTCAAAACCGCCATCGGCAGCCATCGCCTCGTCGACGTGCTGCTGGGTGAGATGCTGCCGCGCATCTGCTGATGCGCCGCATCTGCTGATGCGCCGCGTTGGCTGGGATTCTCATTTCATGGGCAGGTGGTGTAAAATGCAGGCGGCGCATTGCGCTGGAGCTTACTCATGACGTGGCAATTCCAACCTTATCTGCTCATCCTGCTCACGGCCATAGGCTTGGCTTTAGTTGTGGCCATGGTGTCCTGGCGTCGGCGTGAGACGCCCGGCGCGGCTGCGCTGGCGCTGATCATGCTGGCAGCGGCGATCTGGGCTGGTCTCAATCTATTGGAAAATGCCGTCGTCGGTTTTCAATACAAATTGTCCTTCGGCAAATTGCAGTATCTGGGTATCGCCAGCGTCCCCACGCTGTGGCTGATTTTCGCCCTCTCTTATTGCGGCTTGCAGCGTTTCCTCACGCGCCGCTATGTAATCCTGTTGTGGATCATCCCCGTCATCACCATCGTCATCGCGCTGACCAATGATCTCCATTCCTGGATGTGGCATGTCACCGAGAATGCGCAGAACCCCGGCGGAGCGTTGGACTATAGTCTGCGTGGGTGGTGGTGGTATATCGCTTTCGTTTACAACTACGCGTTGATTATTGCCGGAACGTTGGCCCTTGTGTGGGCGGCCGTGGGCTATCGGCGCGAATTGCGGCGACAAATGTGGGTGCTGCTGCTGGCCGTGCTCATCCCGTGGATTGCTAACATCCTGAACTTCTTGCGTCCGTCTCTGTTGCCTGACCTGACAGTTGACCTGACTCCTTTTGCGTTTTCTGTGACAGGCGTCGTCCTGGCCTTTGGCCTCTTCCGTTTCCAGCTATTCGATCTCACGCCGGTCGCGCGTGATTTGCTCATCGAAAACATGGACGATGGGGTCATCGTGCTCGATCGGGAGAATCGCATTGTCGATATGAATCCGGCGGCGCGCAGTTTTCTAGGCGTGTCTGAAACCCCGATCGGCTTACCCGCCCGACAGGTCTTGGCCCGTTGGCCAGAATTAGTCGAACGCTATCGGGAGACGGAACAGGCGCAAGTCGAAATCCGGGTGGACCCCTCCACGGCCTCTTCCGATCCCTCGTATGCTGAGCTGCGCATTTCACCCCTGCACGATCGGCGTGAGCAGCTCATCGGGCGGTTGATCACGCTGCACGATGTTACCCTCCACAAGCAAACTGAAATCCGGCTGCGCCAATTATCCGCTACCGTCGAGCAAAGCCCGGCCTCGGTGGTCATTACCGATCCGGCGGGACGGATTGTATACGTCAATCCCAAGTTTACGCGGCTCACGGGTTACACCTTTGAAGAAGCGCTAGACCAGAATCCGCGCATCTTGAAATCGGGTGAAACACCTGCCGCTGAGTATGAGCAGATGTGGCAGACGATCCTGGCGGGCCGGGAATGGCGCGGTGAATTCCACAATCGTAAAAAGAACGGCGAACTATATTGGGAAGCGGCGGTCATCTCGCCGGTGACCGACTCGTCCGGCAACATCGCTAACTTCCTGGCAGTGAAAGAAGATATCACCGCGCGCAAACGGGCCGAAGCCATCGAGCAGCAGCGCATCCAACGGCAGCAGCTGGTCAGTGAAATTTCGCTGGCGATCAATTTGTCTGAAGATGTGCAGTCGGTCATGCAGACCGCCGTCGATGGGGTGACCCGCGTCCTGGGTGTCGACGAAGTTGGCCTGGCCTTATTTGATGAATCCCGGCAGCACCTGATCGTGCGTGCCGATCATCCAGCGCCCGGCAATCAATCAGCCGTGGGCGTGGAATTGCCGCTGGCCGGCAATCTTTCCACGCAGCATGTGGTGGAGACGCGCCACCCCCTGATGATTCTGGACGCCCAGCACGATCCGTTGATGAGCCACGTGCACGAGGTGATGGTGCGCCAGCAAATCCAATCGATCTTGCTGGTGCCCTTGATCGTGCGCCAGGAAGTGATCGGCACGATCGGGTTTGATGTGCTCCACGCCCCGCGCGCCTTCACGCCCGATGAGATCGATCTGGCCCGCACGGTGGCCAACCTGGTCGCGATTCGTCTGGAGCAGGCGCGCTTGTTCGAGGCTGAACGTGAGGCGCGTTTACTGGCCCAGCGTCACGCGCAGGATTTGAGCGGTCTGTATGCGGTGACGCGCGCGACGAGCCGCTCACTGGTCGTGGAAGATGTGTTGGCGCAAGCTCTATCTGCGGCTTTGACGTCGCTGCAATTTGAAGCCGGCCTAATCGGGCTGCCGGGTACCAATGGCGCGTCGCACGATCTGCAGATTGCGGCCGAACGCGGCTTACCCGCTCAACTGTGCACGGCGCTGACGAAGGCGGCCGGCCAAAAATCTCTATTGGCGCATGTCTATGGGCAGCGTGAAGTGGCGTTGATGGACTTGTCGCTTCCTGCGCCCGGTGATTTCTTTCAGCAGGCGGCTGCCGATTTTAGCGCCTTGGGCTGGCAAACCATCATCGGCATTCCGCTGCTCCATCGGGACCAACCGCTGGGCGTCATGTGTTTGTTGACACATCAGGCGCGCGCGGCCTCGCCCATCGATATGGCGCTGTTTGCCAGTATGGGCCATCAAGTTGCGGCGGCGATTTCCAACGCGCAATTATTCCAGACCACACTGGACGAGCGCAGTCGCTTGAAGGCGTTAATTGAATCCAGCCGCGATGGCATCATTTTGAATAGCATGGATGGCACGATCCTGGTCATGAACTTGCCGGCCCTGACCATGCTGTGCTTGCCGGGCACGCCGTCGGACTGGGTTAACCGGCCTATCCTGCAGGCGATTCAAGAGCTGCGGCGCACGGCGCCAGCGGCGGCGCGGGTGACGATCCAGGAACTGCGGCGCGTGATCACAGGGGCCGAGCCGACCGCCGCCGGCGACTACGAAGTGGCCGCGCATCCCATCCACTGGCAGAGCTTGCCGGTGCGCGTGGGAACGCGTCCGATGGGACGGCTGATCGTCTTGCGGGATATGACCGAAGAACATGCCCTGGAGCGGCTGCGCGAAGATATGATGCACACCATGGTACACGATCTGCGTAATCCATTGACGGGTATCGTCGCCGCAGTGAATATGGTGTTGGATGGCTTCATGGGTGAGCTGCGGCCGGAACAGTGGCAAGTCTTGAGCATTGCCCGCTCCAGCTCTGACCGGATGATGCAGTTAGTCAATGCCATTCTCGATGTCAGCCGCCTGGAAAGTGGCCGGATGCCTGTCAATTTGGTTACCGTGAGTGTGAGTGATCTCCTGCGTGAAGTTCTGCCGGCGCAAACGACGATCGCGCAGGGAAAACGCATTCAGCTGGACTGCGATCTTCCGTCAGACTTACCAGCCGTGCAGGCCGATGCCGCATTGATTCAACGGGTGCTGCAGAATCTCATCGGCAATGCGCTCAAGTTCACACCAGAGAGCGGCCGTGTCCACGTCACGGCGCGCGTACTGGCTGAATCCGCCAAACCCCCGGTGATGTTGATGGCTATCCGTGACAATGGCCCCGGCATTCCGCTCGAAATCCAAAGTCAACTGTTTCAGAAATTTGTAACGGGTGGACAGCAAGAACATGGCAGCGGGTTAGGACTGGCTTTTTGCAAACTGGCGCTTGAGGCCCACGGCCAACGCATTTGGGTAGAGAGCACGGCCGGCGAGGGCACGACGTTCGCCTTTACTCTGGGTGTGGCGGCGTAAGAGCCGGTTCTACTGGGCGGCTCAGATTGAGTATCTGCTTTTCACGCTGACCACATGATCCTGCAATGTACCCGCTGGCGCAGCCTGCTTCATGTGATGAAGCAGGCTGTTGCTTCTCGTGAGGCTAGGAGATTGGCATGGATGATGAGTACCCTGGGGATACCCCTACGCGCGAAGACCGACTACGCGCCATTTTGGAAAGCAGTACCGACGGTTATTGGGAATACAACCTGGCCACGGGTGTGGTGTATGTTGGAAATCGGCTGGTTGAGCGGTTGGGTTATACATCGGCCGAGATCGATCTTAACTTCGATCGTTGGATGACCTTCGTCCACCCGGCTGACCTGGTGCCCACGTTGGCGGCCTATCAGGCGCATGTGGCCGGACAGCTGGAATACTATCAAGTTGAACATCGCTTGCGCACTAGAGACGGCGCCTGGAAATGGATGTTGAATCGAGGTTATATTAGCGAGCACGATGGCCGTGGCAAGCCGTTGGTTGTCGTCGGCACGTATACTGACATTACTGAACGCAAACAGGCCGAAGCCGCGTTGCAGCAGAGTAACCGGGAACTCGCTTTTCTCAACGGTATTTTGCAAGAGCTGACTTCAACGCTGGACCTGGATGAAGTTCTGACACAGGTGCTGGAAGAGTTGCGGCACGCCTTGGGTGTTACGGCGTCATCAGTCTGGCTCATTGATGGGTATACGCAGGAACTGGTCTGCCATCAAGCCACGGGACCGCACGGCGCGGTTGTGCGCCAGCGGCGTGTGCCGTTTGGCGTCGGATTAGTCGGGTGGGTCGCGCAACATGATCAAAGCTTGATCGTGGCGGATGCGCAGTCTGACCCGCGTCACTTTCCGGGGATCGATCGTGATACGGGGCTCGCGGTCCGATCGGCCATCAGCGTCCCGGTGCATGCGCACCAGCGCATCATCGGCGTGATTCAGGCCATTGATGAAGCGCCCCACCGCTTCGATGCTGACGCGCTCCACCTGGTGGAATTGCTGGCGACCGCCGCCGCCATTGCCATCGAAAATGCCGGGCTTTTCCGCGAAACGCGCCAACGCGCCGATCGGTTGGCCGCGCTCACCGAGATTTCCACCGCCATCAATCAACCCTTGGAGCTCAACGCCGTCGTGCAAGCGGCGGTTAGTTCATTGACCAGGACTTTGCACATCTCGCAGACGGGGCTGGCCCTCTTTGATGAAACGCGCCAGCACCTCGTGATCATGGCCGATGTTCCCGCGTCGGGTAGCCCGCCGGTCTCGGGTGTAAAGATTCTCGTGGCAGGCAATGCTTCCATGGCTCGGATCCTGGCGACTCGCCTGCCGCTCGCCATTTACGACGCACAGCACGATCCCTTGTTAGCCAGCATTCACGACCTGATGCGGCAGCGCCAGGTGCAGTCGATGCTGCTGGTGCCGCTGCTCGTGCGGGGGGAAGTCATCGGCACCTTTGGGTGTGACATGGTCGATCAGCCGCGCCGGTTCACCCAGGAAGATATCGATCTCACGATGACGGTCGCCAACCTCATCGCCGTGCGCATCGACCAGGCCCGCCTGTTTGAGGCCGAGCGTGATCAACGCCATTTAGCGGAGGCTTTGCAGGAAAGCGCCGCCGTGTTGAATCGCACGCTGTATTTCGACGAAGTACTGGATCGCGTGCTTGAAAATGTTGGCCAGGTCGTGCCACACGACGCGGCGGACATCATGTTGATCGATGCAACGGGCGTTGCGCGTGTGGCGCGTGATCGAGGCTATGTGGAGCGCGGCTTGCACAGCGTCATTCATATGATCAGCCTGGTTGTGGCCGAAGTTCCGACCCTGCGAACCATTCTGGAGACGGGGCAGCCCTTGGTCATTCCCGACATTCTACTGGATGCGCGCTGGATAGTATTCCCTGAACTGCGGTGGGTGCGTTCGTACGCAGGCGCGCCGATTCGAACCAAAGAAGGGGTGATTGGCTTTCTGCAAGTCACCAGTGCGCGGCCTGATTTCTTTGCCCCGGTTCACGCCGAGCGCTTACAGGCCTTTGCCGATCAGGCGGCGATTGCGATCGCCAATGCGCGCCTCTATGATCAGGTGCAGCACTATGCGGATGAATTGGAACAGCGCGTGGCCGAGCGCACGCGCGATCTGAACGACGCCTATGAGCGCCTGAAGGTGCTAGATCGAATGAAAGATCAGTTTGTTTCCAGCGTCAGCCACGAGCTGCGCACGCCCATTGCCAATATTCAGCTGTATTTGAATCTGCTGGATAAGGGCAAGCCGGAAAAACGGCAGATTTACGTGGAGACGCTGCATCGTGAAACGGCGCGCTTGAACAAAATGATCGAGGACTTGCTGGATATTTCGCACCTGGACATGGGTAAGACCGAGCTCCACTTTGCCGCGGTGGACATTAACCGCGTGGTCGCCGACTTGATTACCAAACGCCAGCCCGACGCGGTGGAGCGCAATTTGATGCTAAATGCGGCGCTGTTGCCCGAATTGAAGGAAGCCCACGCGGATGCCTCGTTGATCGCGCAAGCCGTGTCCAACCTGCTCTCGAATGCGATCAACTTTACGCCGTCCGGAGGAAGCGTGCTGTGCAGCACGGCGTATCGCAGCTATGCCGATCGGGAATGGATTACGATCACGATCAAGGATACCGGGCCGGGCATCGCGGCCGATGAACAGCTGCATGTGGGTGAGCGCTTCTATCGCGGGCGAGCGGCGCGCAATTACAAAGTGCCGGGGACGGGGTTGGGTCTGGCCATGTGCAAAGAAATCCTCGATCGCCACGGCGGGCGCTTGACGATCGAGAGTGAAGTGGGGCAGGGCGCCAGTTTCACGATTTGGCTCAAGCCGGCTTAATGCGGTCGATGCTTCACACCGTGGCAGGTTTCAGCCAGACGGTGAACGCTGCGCCATGTCCGGGCGTGCTATCGACCATGAAATGATCGAAGTTTAGCGCACTTGTGGGTGAGGCATGCAGAATACTTCGTTACAGCCCGGGTTCCGCGAACAACCCCATACGGCCGATTGGGCGCTGGAGGTGTGGGCGTCTGATCTCGGCGGCTTGCTGCAACAAGCCGCGCACGGGATGTATGCGTTGATGCAAGTTAAGCTCAGCGGAGAACCGCGCGAAGCCTATCGGGTTGAGATCAACGCGGCCGATCGCGAAGTGGTGCTGGTGACGTTTCTGTCGGAACTCCTTTATTTCACCCAGCGCGATAACGTAGGTTTCGATCAATTTGATCTGACGTGGGAAGAGCAGCGGCTAACGGCCATGGTTGAAGGCGCGCCGATCGAATCGATCGCCAAGGAGATCAAAGCCGTGACGTATCATAATTTGGAAGTGCGTGAAACCGAGCGCGGATTGGAAGCGACTATCGTGTTTGATGTGTGAGCGAGGCATCCCTCGGGAGCAGGAGGTATCGCATGATCGGGCTTGACAGTCTCAAGCAGATCAGTGATTACGAATGGGAGATTCCGCGCACAGCGCGCGGCGATATGCGCGTGCCGGTACGGTTGTTTGCCACACGTGAACTGCTGGAAGCCGCCTTCGACGACAAATCGATCGAGCAGGCTATCAACGCGACGACGCTGCCCGGATTGGTAGGGAACGTCATCGTGATGCCGGACATGCATCAGGGGTACGGCTTCCCGATCGGCGGTGTGGCGGCGACCCGCTTCCCCGATGGCGTGATCTCCCCCGGCGCGATCGGGTACGACATCAATTGCGGGGTGCGTCTGTTGGGATCGTTCATCGACTATGCGGCGGTTAAAGATCAACTCGACGATCTGGCCTCGGCCTTGAATGCCCATTGCCCCAGCGGGGTCGGTTCCAAAGGCGCAGTGCGCTTGAGCGAGGCCGAACTTAACCAGGTATGCGAGAATGGTTCGAAGTGGGCGTTGAAGAAGGGTTATGCCACTGAGCAAGATCTGCGTCGTACCGAGGAGCGCGGTTGCCTCGACGGAGCCGATCCCGACAAGGTCAGCGATCGGGCGAAGGAGCGTGGCCGCGCCCAACTGGGAACTTTGGGTGCTGGCAATCACTTCATCGAAGTAGATGTGGTCGATAAAATATTTGCTGAAGACGCGGCCCAGGCGATGGGACTGCGTGAAGGTTGTCTGGTGGTGCAGATTCATTGCGGTTCGCGCGGCTTCGGTCACCAAATCTGCACGGATTACGTGCAAGAACTACAAGGTGCAGTGAAGCGCTACAAAATCAATTTGCCCGATCGCGAGTTGGTGTGTGCGCCGCTGAATTCGCCGGAAGGGCAGGCCTATCTGGCGGCCATGCGCTGCGCGGCAAACTTCGCGTTTGCCAATCGGCAAATTCTGGCGCATGCGGCGCGGCAGGCGTTTGAAGTGGTGCTGGCCGGGAAAACGCCGAACTGGCACTTGCCTCAGATTTACGACATCACGCACAACATGGGCAAGATCGAGACGCACGCCATCGACGGTGAGCGCGTGAAGGTGTGCGTCCATCGCAAAGGCGCGACGCGCGCCTTCGGCCCCGGTTCGCCGGAACTGCCGGATGAATATCAAACGATCGGACAGCCGGTGTTGGTGCCGGGTAGCATGGGTACTGCTTCGTGGGTGCTCGCTGGAACGGCGGCCAGCATGGAACGTTCTTTTGGTTCGAGTTGTCACGGCGCGGGCCGCGTGATGAGCCGCCATCAAGCCAAGCGCGAAGTGCGGGGCGAAACCTTGCGCCGCGAATTGGAAGCGGAAGGCATCCACGTGCGCGCCGGATCGCTGCCCGGTCTGGCCGAAGAAGCGCCGCAGGCTTACAAGAATGTCGATGCGGTGGTCGAAACGGTGGCGGGCGCGGGCATTGCGCGGCTGGTTGCCCGCTTGAAACCAGTGACGGTCATCAAAGGCTAGCTCAATGATCAATGCTCAATTTTCAATGATCAATGACGGGAATTCACGCCACTGGCATTGGTCATTGTTAATGGAATGGAACGTTCACCCGCAGAAACCCGGCTTCTGGCGACTAGCCTTTCACGTACGACAGTTTCTCCGCGATTAAGCCATCCTTCACCGTATATACATCGACGCCGCGAATGTGACCGGCCTTTCCCTGCGGATCGATCCAGTGATACGTCCAACGCATCACCACCCGATCGTTCGCCCCAAAGATTTCTTCAATCTCGAATCTGGCCTCAGCCGATCCGCGCACAAAGTCTTCCCAGAAGCCGCGCACGGCAGCTTGCCCGGAGTAACGTGTGCCATCGGGAGTTGGATAAGTATTCTCGAAGACGCAGTCCTCCGTCATGAGGCGCAGCAGCGCATCGACGTCACGGGCGTTGAGAGCGTCGTTGAAGTGGACGACCACCGAGAGTGGATCATTGGGGATGTCAATCATTTTACTTGCAAGGCAATCAGGGTGATATCGTCGCGCTGCGCGGCGTAGTCGCTGAACGCGCGCACTTCAGCGAGCACCGCTTCACAGGCCGCTTGAGCGGTCGGATTACGACCGGCGTATAACACCGTGCGCAAGCGTTCTTCGCCGAATAGTTCACCCGTTGGGTCCATCGCCTCGGTGACGCCGTCGGTGTACATGACCACCAGGCTATCGGCTGGCAGGGTGAGGCGCTGTTCGTCGATCAACGGATTCGGAAACAGGCCCAGCAGCTGCCCTTTACCGGGGACGAGCTCGATCGGTTCGCGTCGCGCATTGAGGATCAGCGGCAGATCGTGTCCGGCGCGCGCAAACTGGAAATTGCGCGTTTCACGGTTGAGAATACTGGTAAGCCAGGGCATAAGCCG
>PMCF01000322.1 GCA_003154115.1 Anaerolineae bacterium | reverse complement strand
ATTTCCTCTCCGACAGGCTGCTAGGGCGTGAATTACACGGTGACGATCGATCTGGCGCAGGCGCCGGAGAAGTTGCGTTGGGGCATGACGGCGTTGGTGGGCATGCGACCGTAAACGGTTGGGGGCACCGTCACCATCGCCCGATCTCACAAAGCACCGAGGTCGGGCGGTTTTGTTTTCGCCCGCGCTCAATCGATGCTATACTACCCACAACAACACAACCACTAACGGGAAATTAGCCCCTACAAAAAAGATGAGAGGTATTCCATGTCAATGATTGACACCTTGAAAGTAGACCAACAGCACAGAGAGGCTTTTGAAGCAAGAGAAATTCTTAAAAAACTGATCCAGCCTGAGCAGTATGTCGGTGATGTCTACTCGATCGGCTATGAGTCGACTAGCGTTCAAATACATGATCATTATCGCCAACGCGTCGGCGGTATTCCAAGCCTCTGCTTTCTGATTGCTACTAGAATTAGCCCTGACGCAGAAGAAGTAGATTACCAACGCGAAGACAGTTCCATTATCCTTTTGCGTGTGATGGACTCAACACCATTACCCGGTCATGCAGAAGCAGAACGCGTGCGCGTTGAAGTTGCCCAGAAAGTCTCTGGCGAAACAAATATCAATTGGGACGATAGCGCCAATATGGACGCTACGACCGCGAATATACTTTCATTTGCGGGCGTGCAATGCAGAGTTATCGGCACGTTTTTTGTCGATGTTTCCGAACGACTAGGAAGACTTGTGATGCGATTCGGCAGTGACATCTCGAACTACTATCCCAATCAAGGACTGAAGGTTTACAAACCGAATCAAGGCGCATTGGCTGAAATTGTCAATTATTTAGATGTTGATCGAATCGATGAGAATCAAAGTCAAGACCGAGTCGAAATTGGAGAAGTAAGATATGCCTCGACCAATCGCTCATTTCAAGGTGTGAAGAATGTTACGGTTCGCATCTCACCTGCGGATTTGCTTGGGCAAAAAACGGCTTTATTCGGCATGACGCGAACTGGAAAGTCAAACACGACCAAAATCATCCTTCAGTCTGTTTTCAATCTTCGTTCTGCTGAGGATAAGCCTCGCCGCATCGGGCAGATCGTGTTTGATCCAAATGGTGAATATGCAAATGAGAACGAACAGGATAGTAACGATGCAATCAAGAATGTTTGGCGTACAAAAAACGAGAAGAAAGAAGACGTGGTAACTTATGGCATCTTGCGACATCCCAATGATCCCAATCGCAAGCTAATGCTCTTGAATTTCTACGACGACAACAATCTGCAAATTGGCAAAGAAATAATTGATGACGTGCTAGCAACGGACAAGACCAAGTTCATCCAAAACTTTAGGCAAGTTGTATTTGACAAGCCCGACGAAAAAGACAAGTCGGCTATGACACGCTTTTCAAGACGTGTACTTGTGTACCGCGCCTTGCTTGCTCGGGCAAATTTCGTTCTTCCACCAGATCAAAAGCCTGTTACGACGAGACTGTTTAACAAGAAGCTATTAAAGGCAATGGAGGAAAGCGAAGATCCAAATCATAAAACTGCCGCTCTAACTCTGCGCGCTGCAAGCCCCTCGTGGGCCTCACTGGCCAACGCATTAGAATTCTTATATGACTTCATGTCAACAGATGGCTATAAGAAATTTGAACAGGACTATAGCAAGACCAAACAGCCAAGCGAATCAAAGCCTGACGCAAGCCTATTGAATACTGAGGATGAAAGTTTCACCGACGAAGAGGATGCCAATACAGGCGACGCCTGGGCAGATCAAGACCTAAAGAAATTATTGGAAATGTTCAAGTATCCTAATGGCGCGCGACAAATAGGAAAAGTGAGAGATCAGCATACAGATAAGACGACTTCAGACTATGCACAGGATATTTATAAAGACTTGGTCGCAGGGCGCTTAGTGATCGTTGATCAATCAAGCGGAGATCCTCAAATCAACCGCGCTTCTGCCGAGCGAATCCTTTGGGAGATATTTCGCGAACAACAAGCTCGGTTTCGGCGCGGCGAAAAAAGCATCCCTGACATTCTTGTATTTGTAGAAGAAGCCCACAATCTTCTTCCAGCAGGTACAGATATGGACCTACAAGATGTATGGGTACGAACTGCGAAAGAGGGGGCCAAATATCACATCGGGTTGGTATATGCTACTCAGGAAGTAAGCAGTATCCAACGCAACATCCTAAAGAATACTGCCAACTGGTTTATAGGCCACCTGAACAACACCGATGAAACAAAAGAGCTATGCAAATACTATGACTTTGAAGATTTCGAACCATCAATCCGGCGTGCGCAGGATCGCGGATTCTTACGGGTCAAAACGTTGAGCAATCTCTTTGTTGTGCCGGTTCAAGTGCGCAAATTTGAGGTATAGCAATGCCATACGAAGACGAATTCGCGCACTACAAGCCATTGAAGCGAGTTTCTGAAAGCGCACAGGTGAAAGCCCTTCTCGCGAGGGCGCAAGTCAAAATTAATTCACCAGCCCCCGTTTTACTCAAAACTATCGCGCTTGCCGATCTAAAGCCAAGTGGCTGGATTTCTGATTTTGTTTTAGCTGTTGATGGTAGCATGGCCGAAGTTCCAGTTAAGAATGGCTATCCATCCGCAGCGGTAGGGTATGTAACGGTTGCATCAGTTCTACTTGATGTTGCAAAAATGATGAGGCTTGATGCGCAGCGCCCGGCTGATCCCAAAGAATTTAGGACCATCCAAAACGCTGAGTCAATTGATGCCGCCTTGCCGGGCAGTAACGTGGTTGTGGATAATGAATTAAATGCTGTTGGTTCATTCCGCCGAGCCTTGTTTGAATTGTTCCAAAGCAAACGTGTATCGGAGAACGGCGAATCACTCCTGGATACCTATGAAGCCCTTCTAAAATACAAGCCGGTTTCGGATCGCCAAAAATGCCCTCATGGTGAAGATTGTTTACGACCGGATCAGAACTATCAACGTGGGGATTCTGAATATACGTGCTCTTGTTTACAGGCTCGTTCGTTGTTCTCGACTGATGCTCTTCGCATTCATGAATCGATGAAACCTGAAGGCTCTAATCAATCGGTGCTCACTCAGACAATGAGTGTTTTGGAACGCGTCTGGGTTGTTCATTTTCTGCGGACGCTGGAGCAAGAAAAGTTGCTGCCAGTTTTGCAGCGGTTAGCAATTGTGCTCGATGGGCCGCTGGCAGTATTTGACGATCCTGCATGGCTCAGTAGCTCTATCAAAAGCGAATTGTCGCGCATTAACGACGCCGCAAAGCAAGCTATCCATGACGACAAATTTGAAATGTTATTGTGTGGTATCGAGAAGTCAGGCGCTTTCATGGAGCATTTGACTGAGCTTGACAAGGGGCCAGATGGTGAATCAGATGCGTTGCCGCGACAGACAGCTATGTTACTGACGGATGACTACATCAAACAACGAATCATCTTTTCTACCAGTGACCGCGAATACGGACGCAATACTTATTTTGGGCGCAAAGTGTTTTACAAAGCCGCTTCTGGTGCCTTGATTGTTCTCAATCTGCCATTTCTGAATGATAGTCACAAGGATTTGAAACGCGCCGAGGTGAACCAGTTCCCGCGTCTTGCGGATACCATGAGCCTACTTGATAAGCTGGTCTCGGCCCGTTACTGCAATGCTGTCACGCCAATTATCTCGGCTCATGCCGAAGCTGCTATCCCCATGAATCTGGGCAAACGAGTACTGGAAAAACTGGCAAGACAACTGATGGCTGAGGCTGCAAAGGCGAAGGCATGAGTTACGGTACAGCTTACGAACGTTGGGCCGGCGTTGGCCCATATTATGCTATGTTTCCTGTAAGTTTTGCCAGCAAAGTCGTTCAGGCTTATACGTTGCCTGGGCAGAGGGTGCTCGATCCATTTGCGGGGCGAGCGTCCAGTGTGTTTGCAGGTGCGGCCAACAGGCGACCATCTGTTGGGATCGAAATCAATCCTGTTGGTTGGATCTATGGAAAGACCAAGTTGTCTCCGGCTCCAGCAAAAGATGTCAAAGCTCGCGTAAAAGAGATTGCCAGACTTGCTTACAATCTACCGACCAATGTTGGAGAGGATCTGATAGAGTTTTTTCGATATTGCTTTTCAGAAAACAGCTTGCGCTTCTTAATAGCGGCGAGAGAAAATCTTGACTGGCGACGTACAAAAGTTGATCGCACTTTGATGGCTTTGATTCTCATTGACCTGCATGGCAACCGTAGCCGGTCATTCTCAAATCAAATGCGCCAAAGCAAAGCAATGAGCCCAGATTACTCAGTTAATTGGTGGCAGGAACGCGGAATGCAACCGCCGGAAATTGATCCGCAAACTTTCTTGGAGAAGAAAATTCAATGGCGCTACGCCAAAGGCGTACCACAAATAGTTGATAGCACGGTGCTACTTGGGGATAGTTGCTACTTGATGCATAGGCTGGGTGAACAAGTTGCTACTGAGACTCAAAGGCGATTTAGTCTGCTCTTTACTTCCCCGCCTTACATCGGTATTAGTGACTATCACAAAGATCAATGGCTCCGACTGTGGATGCTTGGGGGTGAACCAAACGCTCTCCGAGTACGCGAAAAACATCGAGGCGAGTTTGCGTCACGGGACGCCTACAAAGAAATGTTGAGCAATGTCTTTGCGCAGGCCGCAGAAGTGATGAGCCAAAGTGGCTACGTCTACGTTCGAACTGATGCTCGAAAGCTAACCTTTGAAATAACACGCGATGTCTTGCGCGAAGCATTTCCACGTTGGAGTGAAAAAATTATCAGACGGCCCTATTTGAGGCAGACTCAGACGGCCCTATATGGGGATGATTCTGCGAAACCTGGTGAAAAGGACATCATTCTGACCGGACCTAGGGCATAAATCGTTACAACATCCATTTTCCATCTTGACAACTCGCCCGCACTGTTCGCGCAGGCAGATGCCATTGAAGCAGCGGTGGACATCGCACGGCAGCGGGCGCAGAAGGTGGATCAAGTCATCCTCACGCGGGCGTTTCGGGGGGAGTTATAGGGATTACCCCGACTCCTCTCGTCGCATCGAGGAGAGGGAAGATAACCGATTTTCATGCTTGTCACAATGCAAAGGAAACCCGGAAATGGCAACTAAATACGGTTATACATCAGCCGCGTGGAACATGGCCAAAGCGGAAATGCGCCAAATACTGGTAGCAACGGCCAAAGCAGAATCTTTAATTTCCTATGGCGATTTAGCACTCCAGATACAAGCGATCCATCTTGAACCTGATGCGTATGCCATGGCCGCACTACTCGGAGAAATTTCCACGGAAGAAAATGCGGCTGGACGAGGCATGTTATCGGTATTAGTCGTTCACAAAGACGACGATATGCCAGGGCAAGGTTTCTTTATTTTGGCCGATGAATTAGGGCGAGACACCAGCGACCCGTTAAAGCTCTGGATGACTGAGTTGAAGAACGTGTACGCTTACTGGCGTGGGAATTGATCTGACTTTTTCCCAACCTCCCCCCGTCTGCGGCAGGGGAGGGGATGAAATCGATATTTTGCAGATCAGAGTGACTTGCACACGATAAGGAGAACAGTATGGATACGACTATGGTTGTAATCGTTGCATTGTTTGCGGTGGTAGTCATCGGGGCTTTTGTTGTGTTTCGCAACAAGGCGAAGGTGAATATTTCCACGCCGGTTGGTAATGTGAAGATTGACGCCTCCAATGAACGATCACCACCGACGCCTGCTGTCGTCGTCAAAGACGCCAGGAGCAGCGCCGGGGGCCTTGTCGCCGAAGACAACACCGGGCGCGGTGCCAATGTTGAGAAGATCGAAGTGAAAGACGATATTCTCGTATCCAGCACCCCGCCGAAGCAAGACCCAAAAGCCTAGACCCCGCATTCCCCGGGGGCTCACAAGCAAGTGCTTCAATTCATGGTGCGCAACTCGACGGAGGTATTCATGTTCACCTTGACCTTGCGCCGGGATTGGCTGCATCGATTCTGAATACCCGAGAAGGCAATAGATCTAGTACCTCTAGAACTGAGTGGGATGCACTAGATCAGGCGCTACTGAAATCATATTTTGAGCAGGCGGTCAAACATGATGATCTCTACCGACCGCTGCTTGAGGCACACGACCAGAAGCTGATACAAGAGCATCTGGTCATGAGTGGTTTAGCTGAAGCTCTAGGTGATGGAACCGTCTGTTTGACCGAAGAAGGCACGCTATTTTGCTGTCGCCGAGAACTAATACCAAGAAAAACTTTCCATGTGCACACAAAGTTTCAACGAAAGATCGAAACTGAGGATCTGAATGAAGAGCTATTTGGCTCTGTGTTGTATCTTTATTATGAATTGTATGATCGGCTTAGCCCACTTTTTCAACGGCGAATTGGTTCCCCCGACATTCGTGATAAGTCAGGGTCTGAATCAGTTTATTATGAGTATCCCCCAGTAGCCATTGTGGAAGCACTTGTCAACTTCCTGATTCATCGAGATTACTCAAGAGATGACCGAGGTTATATAACTGTCTACCCTGACCGTATCGAGTTCGTTAATCCGGGCACAAGTTCATATTCACCAGAAATACTTCTTTCCTCGGAGTCAGCGCTTAGGCCACTGTATCCTCGCAATCCACGATTGATTGAAGCAATGAATAAAGCTCGGCTCAATCAAGCCGAGGGAAGCGGAATTCTTAGAATTCGAAGGTCCTTGAGTCAAAATAAGTCTAATCTCCCTAGTGGCAAAGTAGGACTAGAAATAGAGAACGATAATGAGATGAATCGCTTTTCATTGGTTATTTACAAGCGAGCATTTAGCGACCAACCGTTTTTCGATCTAACCCCATCGTTGCACCAGCTGCCTTCGCCGCCAACGGATTTCACGGGGCGTACGGCTGAGTTGGCGGAGTTGTGCGCGAAGTTCGAGCAGGGTGTAACCACCTCCGGCCTGCAAGGGCAGGGTGGGGTAGGCAAGACGGCGTTGGCATTGGCCCTCGCGGCGCAGTTGATGGGGCGGTATCCGGACGCGCAGATCTTCCTCGATTTGAAGGGCGGAAGTACTTCTCCATTGCCGGCCGGTGCGATCATGGCACATGTGGTGCGCAGTTTCCAACCAATGGCTAAACTCCCCGATAGTGAAGTCGAACTGAAGGCCGCGTATCACTCGACGTTGTTCAAGAAGCGGGCGCTGCTGTTGTTAGACAATGCGCGAGATGCGGAGCAGATCAAGCCGCTGATGCCGCCGCCGGCGGGCTGCGGGGTGATTGTGACTTCGCGGCTGCATTTCCACTTGCCGGGATTGTACGCGCAGAACCTCGAAGCGTTGCCGATGAAGGACGCGCGCGATCTGCTGCTCAAGATCGCTCCACGGATCGGTGAGGAGGCGGAGCACATCGCGCAGTTGTGTGGTTATCTGCCGCTGACGTTGACGATGGCGGGCAGTGTGCTGGCGGAGCGGATCGATCTGAGCCCGGCGACGTATGCGCATCGATTGGGAGATGAACAGACGCGGCTCGATATGGTGATGGCGTCGTACACTTTGAGTTACGAGTTGTTGAGTGAGGAGTTGCGGGCGACGTGGCGGATGCTGGCCGCGTTTCCGAATACCTTCGAAGTGGAAGGTGCCGCGGCTGTGTGTGATGTCGAGCGTGATGTGGCGGAGATGCAGTTGAGTGAATTGGTGCGTTATAGTCTGGTGAACTGGGATGCACTTAAGGAACGATATGACTTGCATGATCTGGCGCGTCTGTTTGCCAACAGTAAGTTGAATGAACCCGATCGCACAGCGGCTCGACTGCGCCATTCTGTCCACTACAAAGATCTTCTCTCGGTAGCCGATGCTCTCTACCTCAAAGGTGGCGATGATCTCTCGCGTGGCCTGGCCTTGTTTGATCTCGAATGGATCAACATCCAGACTGGGCAGGCATGGGCAGCGGAATTCGCACTAATGATTGATGGGGCTGCTCGATTATGCAATGCTTACACTGGCGCGGGCATATATTGTCTTAACCTACGCCTCCATCCTCGCGAATGGATTAACTGGCTAGAGGAGTCGCTGGCCTCAGCACGCCACTTGAATGACCAGCGCAGTGAAGGATCCTATGTGGGCAACCTGGGCGCTGCGTATGCAGCCTTGGGCGAGACGCGGCGGGCGATCGAGTTCTATGAGCAGGCGCTGGAGATTGCCCGTGCGACTGGCGACCAGCGCGGGGAAGGAGCCCATCTGGGCAACCTGGGCGCTGCGTATGCGACCTTGGGCGAGATGCGGCGGGCGATCGAGTTCTACGAGCAGGCGTTACTGATTGCCCGCGAGATTGGCGACCGGCGCGGGGAAGGCAACCATGTGGGTAATCTGGGCAATGCGTATGCGATCTTGGGCGAGACACGGCGGGCGATCGAGTTCTACGAGCAGGCGCTGGAAATTGCCCGCGCGATTGGCGACCGGCGCGGGGAAGGTAACCGACTGGGCAATCTGGGCAATGCGTATGCGGTCTTGGGCAAGACGCGGCGGGCGATCGAGTTCTACGAGCAGGCCTTGACGATTTCCCGCGCGATTGGCGACCGGCGCGGGGAAGGGACCGACCTGGGCAACCTGGGCACTTCGTATGCGGCCTTGGGCGAGACGCGGCGGGCGATCGAGTTCTACGAGCAGGCGTTACTGATTGCGCGCGAGATTGGCGACCGGAGCGGAGAAGGCAACAGGCTGGGCAACCTGGGCAATGCCTATGCGGCCTTGGGCGAGTATGAGAAGGCTGTCCCCCTCGCCGAAAATGCGCTCAAGATTCTTGAAGCGATTGAATCTCCATATGTTGAAATCGTGCAGAAGAATTTGAATCAGTGGCGCAATCCCGCCCCTTAATTCCGCGTCATTTCTTAACCGGAATACACCCATTTCCCTATTGACATCCCGCCCTCTTTCGCCTAAACTGCCGTCATCAACTCAAAACCGTTGCTGAGTGGCACAAAACAATCTCTCAGCATCATAAAACAAATACTCACCTGCTTAAAAACGCCTACAATCACTAAAAGACAGTTTATAAGCGACTTAAAACAAATACTCATCTTCTTAAAACTATCTCTTAGCGGCATAAAACAAATACTCACCTGCTTAAAAACGGCTATAAGCACTCAAAAACCGTCTGTTAACGGCGTAAAACAAATACTCACCAACCTAAAAGGTCAGAAAGCACCATCGGGCGGGGGACACCTGGTCAACTTTCGGCCATGCGCGCCAAACCGCGTTGTAACGCGCGGCGCACGTCAAGCCGATTGAATCCATCTTTCTCCCAAGGAGCATCATGACCGACCCTGTGGTTCCGACCCCCAAGCCCGTCAAACGTAACGCCGAACAGGACCAACTGATCGCGGACAAGATCACCGCCGCCGCACAATATCTGGACACCATCGAAGGCGATCCCGAAATCTCCGCCGCGCTGGCCACCCGTGGCTATGATGCCGCCAAACTCACGGAAGGCCGCGGGCTGCACCAAACCGCTCAAGCCGCCTTCACCCAGCGCCAACTCACCCTGGCCGCGCAGGGACATGCCACCGCCGGCGTGTCGGGCCATGCCGCCACGGCCCGCGAAATGGTCATCGACTTCCGCGAGACCGTCCGCTCCATCACGGCCTTCACCGCCGCCGATCGCACCGCCCTCAAAGTCACCGGCACCCTGCCCACCGACAAGCAAAAATTCATCACCCTGGCGCGCGCCTCTTACCAGGCCGCCCAGCAGCCGCCCTATGCCGCCACGCTGGCCACCTACGGCTTCCCGGCGGCCACCATCACCGCCGCCCTCGCCGCGCTCGACGCCTACTCCAAGGCCGACACCGATCAGAACACCGCCATCGGCAGCGCCACCAAAGCCACCGCCGATCGCAACGCCGCCGTCAAAGAACTCGATGCCTATATGAAACAACTCAAAGGCATTGCCAAAGTCGCCCTGCGCCAACGCCCCGACCTGCTCAAGAAACTCAACGGCTAATCACCACACAAAAAGTCCGGCTCTCGTTCATCGAAAGCCGGACTTCACCCTGTTAGAAACCGGGTTTCTCCGCGTTAGACGTTCCATTCCATTTGAATGGCAGAAACCCGGTTTCTTCGCTTAACCCTCTTCTACCCATATCAACGCTTAAAGTTTATCGACTCTTCCGCTTCAGTGTGGAAAACCTGTTAGAAACCGGGTTTCTCCGCGTTAGACGTTCCATTCCATTTGTGAAGGGCAGAAACCCGGTTTCTTCGCTTGACCCTCATCCCGTTCGACCTGGAAGAGCCAGTTTATCAACGCGCCCGCACCCGCACCGGAACCGGTTCTTTCTCCACAAAGATGCGGTAGGTCAGCAGATAACCGACGGACACAATCGCCACCGCGTACATCATCTTCATCACGATCGATTGCGTGTCCGTGCCGGCCATGATGCCGTGCAATGACGTCATGATCCACACGCCGAAGCTGGTGTAGTGTAATAATCGCCACGCGCGCTGTCCGATGCGCTTCTTGATGTAGAACGACGCGACCAGAATCGCCGTGAGATATAACCCCAGGACGCCCAACCCAACCGCGAATGGTTGATACGGCGAGTGGAACGGGATCAACAGATCGAGCACGCTGAAGTTCATGTAGCTGTCTCCCAGCAGAATGAAGCCGTGAAACATCCCGACAATCAACGCCAGAATCGATAGGGTCTTGTGCACCTCATAGACCACCGGCGGCTTGACGAGGCCGTTTAGAAGTTTGTTACCGACCATGATGCCGCCCGCCACCGACCCCCACAACAAGAGGTAAGCCACGATGCCGGCCGAGCGCGCCATATACCAGTAAACGCGCGAATCGGCGGCCGGGGCTGCGCCCAGCCAGTGGCCGATCTGGATCAGCACGTTCGATACAGCGGTTGAGGCCGTCTGCCATTGTCCCGTGATGATCATGATCGTCATGAGGCCGAACGCCACGGCAATGCCGCCGACGATGGAATCGCTTAGCGTGATGTCACGCGTGACCTTACGCGTGGGGCGTGGCTGAGAAAGTGAAGCTGACATGGAGATGCTCCTTCATTGAATCTGAAATAAATGCTTGACCAGCGGCGGTGACGACACAACCCGCCAGCGTCGGATGTCGATCGATAAATTCCAATCCGGCCTGCGCGCCCAACAGGAAGACCGTCTTAGCGTACACTTCGGCTTCGACCGTCGTCGGCGCGATGACGGTGGCCGTCAACAGATCGCTCGTGGAAGGCTGACCGGTGTGCGGATCGATCAGGTGATGCTGCCATAAACCGTTGCGCTGCCAGCGCCGCCGATCGATCCCGGAGGTGGCGACGGCCCGATCGCGCACATGCAATGTCATCACATCGTTCTCTGCATCGATGGGATCGGCAATCTCGATCGACCAATCGGCTGTACCGGGCGCCGCGCCAAACGTCATCATGTCGCCGCCCGCATCGACCAGGCAGGGCCCGTGGATCATCAGTTGCTGCGCCGCTTTTTGCACTGCCCACCCTTTGGCGATACCGCCCAGATCGATGCGTGTTCCCTTGGGGAGCGTCATGGTGTGCCGCTTCGCATCGAGCGTGATGGCTGAAGCGGCACTGACGTTTGAGGCCGGCTCCGATCGTCGATCGCTGGACTCTTTGATCGCGTCGAACGTCCGATCGTAACCGGCGGCTTCCAGCGCCCCGATGATCGTCGGATTGAACCAGCCGTCGGTCAACGCCGAGAGCTTCACCGCTAACTCGACCACCTCAAACATCTGCGGCGAGGCCACAAACGGTTGGCCGGCCGAGGCATTCAACGCGCTCAACTCGCTGCTCGTCTCAAAGCGGGTGAAGCGAGCATGCGCTTCGTGGAAGAACCGCTCCACTTCACGCAGCGCGCGTTGCGCCGCGTTTGCATCAGCGTTCCATAACCAGGCGCTGACATCGGTATTCATCGCTCGAAAGTGAAGGTCGTTATACATTAAGATGTCCGCGTGCGAATGCGGGGCTGTGCGACGGTCGATGGCTGGCGGCTCGATCGCGTTTGCGTCGTGATGGTGCTTGACGCTGTCTGGTTTCCGGTATTCGTTTGAACCGCATCGGTTTTGGCCACAGCCGACCAGCCCAGGATGAACATTCCGACGGTCATACCGACCAAGTACATTTTGAGTGCGACATATTTTTGTTTCATGATTAACCTCGTTACTAAGCCTGTGTGTTCATTGATTGGCACTATTCTAGGTTCTAGCCGTTAAACGCCAATGAAGGCAAAGTGAGATTTTTCTCATGCGAAACTTCCAGGCGAGGACGCGGTTCGGGGAGCGAGGGCTAGTGCGAGACTGTCTACAGCGCGGGCAGCGTCACCATGACGATCGTCCCATGACCAAAGTCACTCTTCACGGTGAGCGTGCCACCGTGCGCTGTGACAATGCTGTGGGCAATCGCCAAACCCAGGCCCGAGCCCCCTTCTTCACGCGAGCGGGCGGCATCCACCCGATAGAACCGTTCGAAGAGATGCGGCAGATGTTCGGCGGCGATGCCAGGCCCGGTGTCTTCAATCGTGAGGCCAAGCTGAGCGGGGGTGGAATGCAGCGCCGGTAAACGCGCGATGTTCACACTCACACTACCTTGAGACGTGTACTTGATCGCGTTTTCGATCAGGTTGAAGCAGAGCCGATGCAGTTGATCAGAGTCGCCATGCACGCTAGTAGATTCGGGCGCCGCAAAATTCAGCGTTAACCCTTTGGCTTCTGCTAACGGCTGAAGTTCGTCGGTAACACCGTGAACAATCGGGACGAGATCGATTTCGCGCTGCGGTGCGATCGGCTGGCTGGCGTCCGCGCGGGCCAGCAGCAGCAGATCGTTGGTGAGCCGCGTCAGCCGATCGACCTCATCTTCAACTTGCGTCAAAGCCGTCTGATATTGTTTCACGCTGCGCGGCCGATTGAGCGTTACGCCGATGTTGGTCTTGATCACGGTCAGGGGTGTGCGCAACTCGTGCGAGGCGTCGGCCGTGAACTGTCGCTGCCGTTGAAACGCGGCGTTCAAGCGATCCAACATCGCGTCGAAGGTGCGCGCCAACCGTCCCACTTCGTCGTCGGGCAAATCGAGATTGAGGCGGCGATGCAAATCCTGTTCGCTGATGCGCTGAGCCTGCCGCGTAATCGCGTCGATGGGGCGCAGTGCGCGATCGGCAATGAACCAGCTGCCCAAAGCCGCCAGCGCCAGCGTCGCCGGTACTGCCACAATCAAGATCAAAGCGAGCGAGCGCAGCGTCGCTTCCGTGACACTCAACGCCTCGGCGATTTCGATGAAGCCCAGCAGTTGACTCTGCACGAGCGGCAGGATGAAGACACGGACACGCTGATCGCCGGTCACGACGATCGTTTGCAGCAGGCCCTGTTGTTGGACGGCCCGATCAAGGAGTGCCGAGTCGACCGGCGCAGTAGTCAACAGACCGGCCGCTCCGAGAACTTGACCTGTCGCATCGAGCACGCGGATGCTGAGGTTGCCTTGCGTGACGACCCCGGGTAGATGCGCCTCGCCGCCGGGCGCCAACATGTCGCGGCGCACATCGTCGAAGGCCGCCCCGGCTTCCAGTTGCAAACGGGCGTCCAGGTTGCGATAGAGCTGATCGGATAAAGCGGCGTACAACGCCACACTGAAAACCAGCAGCGTCAGCGCGAGCAGGCTGATGTTCCACACGGTGAGGCGAGTGCGAATCGAGAAACGCTGCTTCATAGAGTTACTCGGGGTCGTCGCTGATCAGATAGCCGCTGCCCCGCACGGTTTTGATCAACTTCAGATCAGGCTCATCGTCGATCTTGCGGCGCAGGTAACGGATGTACACATCGACCACATTCGATTCGGAGAGAAAGTCGAGGTTCCAGACATGCTCGGCGATCTGCGTGCGCGTCAACACCCGGTTGGGATTGCGCATCAGGAATTCGAGCAGGTTGTATTCTTTGGCCGTCAATTCGATGCGGCGCTCGCCGCGCTGGGCGGTGTGCGTCAACGTATTCAGCGTCAGATCGCCCACTTGCAGCTCGACCGAGCGTGTGTCGGTTTGGCGGCGCGTCACCGCACGCAGACGCGCCACCAGTTCTTTGAAGGCAAACGGCTTGACGAGATAATCGTCCGCGCCGATGTCCAAGCCGGCCACGCGATCGTCCACCGTGTCCCGCGCGGTGAGCATGAGGACGGGCGTCTTGCTGCCGCGCGCCCGCAGTTCGCGGCACACGCTGAAGCCATCGCGGCCGGGCAGCATCACATCGAGCACGATCCCGTCGTACTCTACCGCGGCTGCCCAATCGAGGGCGTCGTTGCCGTTGTACACCACGTCGATGGCGTAGCCTTCTTCCTTCAAGCCGCGTTCCAAAAATGCGGCAATTTGACGTTCATCTTCGACAATGAGAATGCGCATGATTTTTTCTGAGCAGAAAAGATTAGCCTGATCTTAGGCCCGATCGATTAGAAGCACGTTAAAGCGTTCATATCTTATCATGAAGTACAGACAATGCGTAATGAAACGGTGTTTAGAGTATAACGCAAAAGTGCTGGTGACTTTTCAGTTGCTCCCGCTCCGCTGCACGTGGGTACACACCGCACTGCACGCACGCCTTGTCCGCCACGTTGTGGCGGAGGCGCGCCGGGCGGGGTGCAGGTGTCCGGCGGTTGGCAGCGATGGATGTACCCATCCATCGCAAAGCACTACCGGAAACCCGAAGGCTGCCCAACAGTTTTGCGATATACCCGGTGTTCTGATAGTGTCCTTTAAATTTCGCAAAA
>PMCF01000459.1 GCA_003154115.1 Anaerolineae bacterium | reverse complement strand
AGCCCAATTTGCGCAAAAATTGGGTCGGAGGTTTTCACAATCCGGCGCGCTTGGCCTGATCGATCGCAGCGAGTGTCAATCCGCATGGCCTGATCATCAGGTGTAAACCTCCGAGGTCTTGTGGGTAAACAGTGTGAAATCGGGTCGCCGCGTGTATGGATGTGGATCAGCCTTGATCTGGAGGAGTCACGCTGGGGCTCAGTCAGTCTGGCCCATATCCCGCAAGATGATCTGTACTTGTTCTTTGAAGCGCGGCAAGTCTTTCTGCGTGATCTGCCAGACGGCCACAATATCCACGCCCATGTAATCGTGAATCAGGACATCGCGCAAGCCGGCGATTCTCCGCCAGGGACCTCGGGGTATTGAACGCGCAGATCAGCAGACAGGCGCTTGGTCGCTTCCCCGATAATCTCCAACTGGCGGATCACCGCATCCTGCCAGTGGGATTGGGCAACAAATTCCTCGCGCCCCACTGCGATATAGGACTCGATCTTCGTCATGGCGTCCAGGATGTGCTTCAAGTAAACGACGTCATCTTTCATAGCGCCATGGCATCCCGCAGCATCTGCGGCCGGATATAGGGACTGACGGCGGCTTCGGTGACCACGTCGACCTTACAGCCCAGCAAGTCTTCTAAATCCTGCTTCACGGCGATGAGGTCAAGCAAACTACGTCCCGGCTCCAGCGTGATCAGAATATCCACATCGCTGTCTGGTCGCGCCTCGCCACGCGCCAGCGAACCAAAGACACGCACATTCCTTGCGCCATGCTGTGCGGCGATCCGCAAAATCTCCTCGCGCTTTTCTTTAAGCAGTTCCGTGAGCGACATGAGACACCTCGTTGCCGAGGATTATAGCATACGCTGTGCGCACCAACACTGCGCGGCGGGAGTATAATCACGTCCGACGATCATGTTCAGGAGGCGCAGAGTGAACATCTGGCGCAGGTTCAAGCAGTGGCTGGCTGACGGCATCGACATCATCTCGGCCATCATCAAATCGCAATCGGGTGATCCACTGGCCTGGGAGTCGACCATTCGGAAATTCGAAATACACGATCAGATCCAGCCGCCGCCCGCGGACGTCATCGTCTTCACGGGCAGTTCCAGCATCACCTTTTGGTCGACGCTGGAGCGCGACATGACGCCCCTGCCCGTCATCAATCGCGGCTTCGGCGGTTCGCACATACACGACGTGGTCTATTACGCCCCGCGCCTCGTCGTCGCTTATCGGCCACGCGCCGTCGTAGTGTTTGCCGGCACCAACGACCTCTCCGGATCGAAACCCAAGACCGCGCGTGAAGTGTCTGACGGTTATCGCGCCTTTGTCGAGGTCGTGCAGGCGGCGCTGCCGGCCACGCCCATTTACTACATCTCGATCACGCCCACACCCTCCCGTTGGAAGTATTGGCCCATCGTGCAGGAGACCAACCGCCGGATCGAACTTTACACCACAACCCGGCCGCAGTTGCATTTCATCGATATGACGGCAGCCATTCTCGGCCCTGACGGCAAACCCGATCGCAGCCTCTTCCGCATCGATCGGTTGCATCCCAACAAAAAGGGCTATGCCGTCTGGACGTCGATCATCAAACCGATTCTGTTGGCGGACTTAAACGTCGAAGAAGGAATCACTTCTTGAGGCTTGATTGGAGAACCTATGACGCTTATACCCGCTAGTGACGTGCGCTTTGGGGCGCTGCGTCATCGCAACTTCACCCTGCTCTGGTCGGGACTGCTCGCCTCAAACGTGGGGACGTGGATGCAGAATGTGGCGCAAGGCTGGCTGGTTTTACAACTGACCAACTCGCCGCTCTGGCTGGGCCTGCTGGGCTTGAGCTTCGCCCTACCGATGATTGTTTTTCCGCTCGTGGGCGGTGCGATTGCCGATCGGGTGAATCGCATCCGGCTGTTATACGTCACCCAGACTGGGCAAATGTTAGTCGCTTTCACGCTGGCGCTCTTGACGTGGTCGAATGTGATCAATGTCTGGACCATCTTAATCGGTTCTTTCCTGAACTCGACCTTTCTGGCGTTTGATAGTCCTACGCGCCAAGCCTTAATCCCCGAGCTAGTGCCGCGCCGCGATTTGCTGAATGCGCTCTCGCTCAACTCGGCTACGTACAACGGTGCGGCACTGTTGGGGCCGGCCATCGCGGGTGCGCTGTTGGGGCCGTTGGGGGCCGGCGCGTTGTTCTTCTTAAACGGCGTGAGCTATGGCGCGGTGATCATCGCCCTCTTTGCGATGCGCGACGTGCGCACACACGCAGGCGGCCAACACATCATCCTGGGCGAAGCGATGCTGGCGGGCCTGCGTTACGCCTGGCGCTCACGCTTGATCCGGTCGCTGTTGGTTTTGTCGGCACTGGCTGCGATCTTCGGGCGGTCGTATCAAAACTTATTACCCATTTTCGCGCGCGACATTTGGTCGGGAGGAGAACAAGGCTACGGGTTGCTGCTCTCGGCGGCGGGCGGCGGCGCGCTGGTTGGCGCGTTTGGACTGGCGTCGCTCAAAAACGTGTCGCGTCAGGGCGCCGTGCTGATCGCCAGCGGCTTGATCTTCACCGCCACGCTCATCGCCTTTGCACTCAGCCAATCGCTAGGGCTGGGCATCCTGCTCTTATTCATCGCGGGCATCGCCTCGACCGTCTTCGGCACGATCATTGCGACGTTCATTCAGATGGCGACGCCGAATGAATTGCGCGGACGCGTGATGAGCCTATACGCCATTACCTTGATCGGGCTGCCGTCACTCGGCGCACTGGCCACCGGCTCGCTCGCCGAAGTGTTGGGCGGCATCTCCGGTGCGCCGCGCGCGGTGTTGTGCGGGGCGTTGGTCCTGGGGACAGTTTTGATACTGGTTTCGCCGTTCTTCTGGCGGAGGAGTGTGAGCACGCAGTTGCCGGGCATGGACGCTCGGGCGAAGCCAGTCCGGTTGGAGCCAGAGGAGTAAGACGTAGAGCGACTTTGTGAGAGCCATCAGCGTGCTTGCTCCTGCCCTGTGCGTTCGCGCTATAATGCGCGACGTTTAGACCTTCTGTTGTGCAGGGAGCAGCATGAACACCATTGGCGAAATCGCCGCGCTGTTGACTTCGTTTTTCTTTTCGATCACCGCCGTCATCTTCACCTTAGCCAGCCGGCAGGTCGGATCGATGATCACCAATCGGGTGCGGTTGATCATCGCTCTGCTCTACTTGTTGCTGATCAATCTGGTGCTCTTCGGGCAGCCGTTACCGATCGGGGCGGGTTTCGATCGTTGGTTTTGGCTGACGCTCTCGGGCATCATCGGGCTGGCGTTGGGCGATATGTTCTTGTTTGCCGCCTACGAACGCATCGGCGCGCGGATGGGCATGTTGATGATGAGTCTCGCGCCCGTCATTGGCGCCATCGTGGCGTGGGTGTTCTTTGGCGAAACGTTGGGTGTAGGACAAATCGCCGGGATTGCGCTGACACTGGCGGGCATTGCGTGGGTCGTCGTCACGCGTCCCACCGACGAGACCGTGCATCCACGCGCTTCACGCCTCGGCATTCTCTTTGGCCTGTTGGCCGCCACCGGACAGGCGCTGGGACTGGTGTTATCCAAGCAGGGCATGTCGGGCGACTTCTCCCCATTCGCGGGAAATGTCATTCGGATGTTAGCAGCGACGATCGTGTTGTGGGGCATGACCTTTATGCAGCGACAAGCCGGGCCGACGATTCAGGCCGTGCGTTTACATCCCTCGGCGTTGAAGCTGCTGGCCGCGGGCGCATTAATCGGGCCGGTGTTAGGTGTGACTGCTTCATTGCTCGCCGTGCAACATGCGCCCATCGGTGTGGCCAGCACGTTGATGGCCCTGCCTCCCGTGTTTCTGCTGCCGCTAAGCTACTTCATCTTCAAAGAACGCTTCGGCTGGCAGACTGTGATCGGCACGTCCGTCGCAATTGCGGGCGTGGCGCTGCTGTTTCTGGTGTGAAGTTGATCTATCAAATACCTTGCTGAGTCGGCAACAAAGACCTAACCCGGGAGGCATCAGGTCTTTGTTATCATACACAAACTCCATTCTCTTTCGCCTCGCACCCCCATGCCGAATCTGTGACTTTTGGGACAGATCAGCTGATCCCCATTTTCTAAGGGACATCTCATCTTTGTCATGGATAATATTCTATAATAATTAGAAGGTCTTGATCGGATCACGGCTTTACCCACCACTTGCTGCCAGCCACAGCAGGCGTACAGTAGATCCTCTAGATGCAGGAAAAATATGGACGAACCGTCTGCCTCACGATCGGAACGATGGCGACAGCGCCTACAACGCATCCGCGCCGGGGTGCGACGCATGGCGCCGTTTGCGTCGGGCGTGTTGGCGGCGCTGGTGGCGCTCTTGTTATACAACGCACTCGTGCCCGCTCCACAACCTCTGACCACGCGTCAGGTGAAAGATACCGTGGCCCAGGTTATGGCTTCGGCCACACCCCCGCCCGCTTATTCCGAACGCGTCTATCAAGTGATCCGGCCTTCACTAATACTCATTCAAACTCGCACTAAAGATGCCAATGGTGAAGACGAGCATGGTTTAGGCAGCGGGGTGGTCATCAACGATAACGGCGACATTCTGACGGCTTTGCACGTCGTCACGAACTCGACCTCGATTACCGTGACCTTTGCCGATGGGACGCATTCGAGCGCGCAGGTGATCGACCAACATCCGGAGAACGACACGGCGATGCTCAGCGCCAGTAAACTACCCGATCAGATCTTCCCGGCTACTTTAGGAAATTCGAATGCCATGCGTGTGGGCGATGAGGCCTTCGCGGTCGGTAATCCCTTTGGCTTATATGGTTCGCTGAGCGCGGGGGTCATCTCCGGCTTCGATCGATCTTTCCATCCGCCCAGCAGCACGCTGACGCTGGAAGGCTTGATTCAAATCGACGCCGCGGTGAATCCCGGTAATTCAGGTGGTCCGTTGTTGAATCGCGACGGCGAAGTGATTGGCATCGTCGAAGGGATCGTGAATCCGACTGAGGGAGATTTCTTTGTCGGCATTGGTTTTGCCGTGCCGATCGGTGCGGCGCTCGGCGGCGGGGGCGGATCGCCACCGTATTAGGGCAAATTTCGGTTTGGTTTACGCCATTGGACTCGAGGCTTCAGCCGGTTGGCTGGTGTGCGACAGATCCGGCTAAAGCCTCGAGTCCGGATCGCAAGTCAACTTGAACACTACTCTACGCAGTTTACCTTGAAGGAGCAGGCGCATGAATCAGATGTTGAACCCTGACAGCAGTAAGCCAATGGAACGCGTGCTGTACGAAGTGAAAAAGATCATCGTCGGGCAGGATCATCTGCTGGAACGATTGATCGTCGCGCTGCTGGCCCGCGGGCATATCCTGGTCGAGGGTGTGCCGGGGCTGGCGAAGACGATGGCGATCAAAACGCTGGCGGAATCCATCGGCGGCGAGTTCAAGCGCATCCAATTCACGCCCGATCTTGTTCCCGCCGATTTGATCGGCACGCGCATCTANNGCCCTGCTCGAAGTGATGCAGGAGCGGCAAGTCACGATCGGGCGTGAGACATTCAAAGTGCCCAATCCATTTCTGGTGCTGGCCACGCAAAATCCCATCGAGACCGAAGGGACGTATCCTTTGCCCGAAGCGCAGGTCGATCGCTTCATGCTCAAGGTGCTGGTCGGCTATCCCACGACGACCGAAGAGTTCGTCATCGTCGAACGGATGACGGGCTTGATGCAAGCGGTGCAGAAGGTGCTGACCACCGATCAACTCGTGGGGTTGCAGCAGGAAACCGATCGGGTGTACGCCGACCCCGCGCTGATCGAGTATGCCGTGCGCCTGGTGACCGCAACGCGGAAGCCCAAAGACATCGGTCTGAAAGAAGTGGAGCGTTACATCATGTTTGGCGCGAGTCCGCGCGCTTCGATCAACTTGATCCTCACGGCGCGGGCGCTCGCTTTCGTGCGCGGGCGCGATTACGCGCTGCCGCAAGACGTGTTCGATATGGCGCTCGACGTGATCCGGCACCGGCTGGTGCTGTCCTACGAAGCGCTTTCGGACAACGTCAGCAGCGACGATATCTTGAAGAAAATTCTCGATCGCATTCCGCTGCCGGTGGTGCCATTACATGAGCGCATCAGCACCCGTGTCGACGCCTGATCTTTCGGGGTCCGGTGCAGCCGCGCCCGAACGGATCCTGCAGCGTCTCGACTGGCAAGTCATTCGCCGTCTGGATGGCTTGCTGCAAGGCGATTATCGCAGCCTGTTCTACGGCTACGGCGTGGACTTTGCCGATCTGCGCGAATATCAACCCGAAGACGATATTCGCTACATCGATTGGAACGTCACGGCCCGCATGGATTCGCCCTACATCCGGCAGTACGTCGAAGATCGTGAAATCACCGCGTGGTTTCTGCTCGACCTCAGTCCTTCGGTGGATTTCGGCACGGTGCAGACGCAGAACTTGAAGCGAACCATGCTGATCGATTTCGTCACGACCATGGCGCGCCTGTTGACGCGGCATGGCAATCGCGTCGGCGCGATATTCTATGGAAGCCGCATCGAACGAACCATTCCCGCGCGCGGCGGGCGGATTCAGGTGCTGCGCCTGGTCAACGATCTGTTGAAGCAGCCGCGTCTATCACGTGCACCCTTCACCGATTTGACGCCCTTGATCGCAGGCGGCTTGCACGCGATCAAACGACGCGCGCTGGTGTTCATCATTTCGGACTTCATCAGCGCGCCGGGCTGGGAGCGGCCCTTGACCTTGCTCAATCAGCGGCATGAGGTGTTGGCCGTTCGATTGTGGGACCCGCGCGAGATCGATCTGCCCGACCTCGGTCCGATCATGATGGAAGACGCCGAAACGGGTGAGCAGTTGTATGTGGACACGCACGATAAAAAGTTCCGCACCCGTTTTGCCGAAGCGGCGCGACGACGTGAGGGCGCGTTGAGCGAAGCGTTCAAACACGCCGGGGTCGATGTCCTGTCGCTGTCGACCGAAGACGATCTGGTGCGTTCCATCGTAAGGTTTGCGACGTTGCGACAACAACGGAGAAAGTAAATGCGGAATTCGGAATGCAGAGTTCGGAATGATGGCGAGATTCTGCATTCCACATTCTGAATTCCAAATTCCAAAACAGGGTTTTGCCAATGTCGTTTATGTGGCCTGTCATGCTGTTATTGTTGTTCTTGATTCCGCTCGGCGTCGTGCTGTACATTCGGATGCAGCGACGACAACGACGGCTGGCCGCCGCTTATGGTAGTTTCGGGATCGGGCAGCAGACGACCGGTCGGCGGCTCGGCGCGCGCCGCCATATTCCGATCATCCTCTTCCTGATCGGCTTGACGATCCTCATCCTGGCCGTGGCGCGACCGCAGACCGTCGTCAGTCTGCCGCGCATCGAAGGTAACGTCATTCTCGCGTTCGATGTGTCCGGCAGCATGGCGGCCGATGATTTGAAGCCGACGCGCATGGAAGCGGCCAAGGCCGCGGCGCGGGATTTCATCGAACAGCAGCCGCCCAGTGTGCAGATCGGCGTGGTCTCTTTCAGTGAGACCGGCTTCACGGTGCTGGCCCCGACGAACGATCAGGGAGCCGTGTTGGCCGCGATCAATCGACTCACACCGCAACGCGGCACGTCACTCGCTTACGGTATTCTCACGTCACTCAAAGCGATTGCGGCCGCCGAGGCCCCGGAAAAGCCGCGCTTCTACAGTAACTTAACGCCGACACCCGTAGGCGAACCGGCTCCCACGCCGACGCCGGTCCCGCCCGGGACGCATACTTCGTCGGTCATTGTCCTGCTCACCGATGGCGAGAACAACACCTCGCCCGATCCGCTGCAAGCGGCGCAGACCGCCGCCGACCGTGGGGTGCGCGTCTACACGATCGGCATTGGCAGCACCGCCGGATCGATCTTGCACATCGAGGGATTGACCATTCGCTCGCGTCTCAATGAGGAACTGCTGCAACAAATCGCGCAGCTCACCGACGGCGTCTATTACAACGCCGAGAACGAACAAGACCTGCAAGCGATTTACCACAATCTTGATCCGCAGTTGGTCATCAAACCGGAAAAGACCGAAATTACTTCGCTGTTGGCAGGCGCTGGAATTCTGATCTTACTGATCGGCGGGATCGTTTCGCTGGTGTGGTTCAGCCGCTTGCCATGATCGGGACGAGAAACCGGGTTTCTCCGCGATAATCGTGCGAGTCCCTTTGAGAAGTAGAAACCCGGTTTCTGGATGATTGGGAGGTAACCGATGGACTTACTCTGGCCCGGATTTCTATTCCTACTGGGATTGATTCCGCTGCTCGCCGCCGCTTACATTGTGATGCTGCGCCGCCGACGGCGTTTTGCCGTACGCTATTCCAGCCTGTCCCTGGTGCGCGAGGCGCTGCCCAGGCAATCATGGCTGCGGCGACATCTGCCCGTTATTCTGTTTCTCAGCGCGTTGGCCAGCTTAGTGATTGCTGTGGCACGCCCGGTGACGATCGTGAGCGTGCCAGCCGGACAGACGGCCATCCTTCTCACCATCGACGTCTCGCGCAGCATGTGCTCGACCGACATTCAGCCCAGTCGTATCGAAGCCGCCGAAGCCGCCGCACTATCGTTCATTCAAAAGCAACAGGCCACCACGCAGATCGGCATCGTCGCATTTTCCGGTTATGCCGAATTGATCCAGCCGCCCACCAACGATACCGAAGCGCTCCAAGCCGCGGTGGAGAGTCTGGCCACCGGGCGGCGGACGGCGATCGGCAGTGGCATTCTCAAGGCGCTGGATGCCATTGCCGAAATCGATCCAAATGTTGCGCCGAGTTGGACCAGCACCTCGCGTGAGCCTCAACCGACCCCCGTGCCGCATGGCGCGTATGCGCCCGATATTATCGTCGTGCTCACCGATGGGGTGAGCAACACGGGGCCGCTGCCGACCGATGCCGCCCAACAAGCGGTCGATCGCGGCGTGCGGGTTTACACGATCGGGTTTGGCACCGCGAATGGTTCTAATTTTCCACCTTGTAACGTACAGTTTCAAGGTAACGAGCCGGGTCAACAATTTGGCGGAGGGCCGGGTGGTGGGGGACCCGGTGGGCAGTTGGGTGGCAGGCAGGGTGGCGGCGGGCAGTTCGGTGGCGGGCCTGGCGGTGGATTTGGCGGCGGTGGCTTCCGGCGCGGGATCGATGAGGCCACGTTGAAGCAGGTGGCGGACATGACCGGCGGCACGTACTATTCAGCCGAAAGCGCGGGCGAATTGCAGAATGTGTTTCAGAATCTCCCCACGTATTTGATCACCAAACATGAAACCTCGGAAGTCAGCGTGGTGTTTGCGGCGCTAGGCGCGCTGCTCGCCGCGCTGGCGATTGTCCTTTCGCTGAGGTGGCATCCGTTGGCTTGAGAGTGGGTCAGGTAAGCAACGTCAGGGTAATCGAGTAGAGGGAGCGGTCGCCCGTTTCCCCTCTCACACCACCGGACATGCGGGTCCGCCTCCGGCGGTTCATCAAGTCCAACGAAGTTGTTGATAACGGTCAGAGAAACTGACCAAGCCTTGAGCGCGCCAGTAGGCGCTATTCAAGGCTTGATACACAGGGGGCGAAGCCGAGGCAGCGGCGAGAGTGGCCCACCTGGCGGTGTCCCTTCTTCACTCGTCATGACCACACCCTCCACCATCACGCTGCTGATGAGGTACAAGTGAAGCAGTCGCTTCACGCGCCGATTTACTGAGGCGTCGAAAGTGTGTGAGGCGCTGGAAGTCTCGCTGACGGCGATGCAATGGCACATTCAGCATGAGCAGGAGAAAAGCAGCCGGTTGCTCGACCTGTACGCCAATGGCGATTTGGGATAGCCGGTCAAAACAACTGACAGTCAGCGGGGTATTTGGTGACACTCTGCGGTCTGTGTCACGTTGACAAGACCGGGTGGCTTGAATACAATTGCGGGGCGTTTGATCCCATCCCTCCGGGAGGTTTAATGAAGGATTACCCCACTACGGCGCTATGCAACGTGGCCCTGCTTGGTCACGGCTCCTCGGGCAAGACCAGCCTGGGCGAAGCCATGTTGTTCAGTTCAGGCGCTATCACCCGACAAGGTCGCGTTGAAGACGGCACGACCGTGTCCGATTTTGATGAAGAAGAAATTCGCCGTCACATCTCCCTGACCACGGCCCTGCTCCCCATCGAGTGGCAAAACCACAAAATTAACGTGCTCGATACGCCCGGCTTTACCGACTTCGCCGGTGAAGTGAAGGGTGCCGTGCGCGTGGTCGAAGCGGCCGTCATCGTGGTCGACAGCGTGGCCGGCGTCGAAGTGGGCACCGAACTGGCGTGGGCCTACTGCAACGAGCGCAATCTGCCGCGCTTCGTGCTGATTGGCAAGATGGATCGTGAGAATGCCAATTTTGCGCATGCGGCCGATACGCTCAATCAGTTGGGCGGCAACTTCGTGCCGCTGCAACTGCCCATCGGTAGCCAAGCCAGCTTTGAAGGTGTGATCGATCTCATCGCCATGAAGGCGCGCAAAGGCCCTCAGGGTGAGTTGGTCGATATTCCGCCTAACCTAAAGAAGGAAGCGGAAGAAGCGCGCGTTAAGTTGATGGAATCCGCTGCGGAAGGCGATGACGAGCTCATCATGAAGTATCTGGACGGCCAGGAACTGACCGACGATGAGATTCGCCACGGCCTGCGCTTTGCGATCAAGAAGAACTTGATTGTTCCCGTGTTGTGTGTGTCGGGGACAGGGAATCTGGGCGTGGGCGCGCTGTTAGAAACGCTGATCGCCTTTGTGCCGTCTCCTGCCGAGACCGAACCTGAAGTCGCGAAGACGGGCGCCGGGACAGAAGAAAAAATCGGCGTGACGTCCAACGGGCTGGGCGCACTGGTGTTCAAGACCACGGCCGATCCGTTTGTCGGCAAGCAGACGTATTTCCGCGTGTTTGGCGGCACGGTGACGTCTGATTCGCGCGTGTTCAATGCGAATAAGAACGCCGAAGAGCGCGTCGGGCAACTGTATTTGATGCGTGGCAAAGAGCAAATCGCCGTAACGTCAGTCAAGGCCGGTGATATCGGCGTGGTGACCAAACTCTCCGTGACACTGACCGGGGATACCCTGTGCGACAAAGCGCATCCGGTAACCTTCACGCCGCCGGTTTATCCGCCCGCCGCGACCTCGGTGGCGATTGAGCCTAAGAGCGCCGCTGATTCGGCCAAGATGGGGCCGACGCTGACCCGCCTGACCGAAGAGGATCCTACGCTCCACTGGTTCAATGATTCCAGCACCAAGCAGACGGTGCTGGAGGGCCTGGGCGACAGCCACATTGATGTGGCCGTGCGTCGCGCGAAGACCAAGTTTGGCGTAGAACTAGTCCCATCGCAGCGCCGGGTTCCCTATCGTGAAACGATTACACGGTCGTTCACGACCATGCACCGCCATAAGAAACAGACGGGCGGTTCGGGCCAATTCGGTGAAGTTCACATGCGTGTGGAGCCGAACAAAAGCAAGGGCTACGAATTTGCCTGGGAAGTGTTCGGTGGCGCAGTCTCGTCGTCCTATCAGACCAGCATTGAAAAGGGCATCAAGTCCGTGATGGAAGGCGGCGCGATTGCAGGTTATCCGATCGTCGATGTGAAAGTCGCCATCACCGACGGCAAGGAACATGCGGTGGATTCCAAGCCGATGGCGTTTGAAATCGCCGGTCGTGAAGCCTTCAAGAAGGCGATGCACGGCGCCAGCCCGGTGCTGTTAGAACCCATCATGAAGGTAACCGTAGTCGTGCCGGAGCACAACATGGGCGACGTGCTGGGCGATATCAACACCAAGCGCGCGCACGTGCAAGGCATGGATCAATCGGCCGGTAAGAGCGTCGTCACGGCCTTCGTGCCGCTGGCCGAAATGCAGCGCTATGCGGCCGACCTGCGCTCGATCACACAGGGGCGCGGTGTCTTCAGCATGGAATTTGATCACTACGATGAAGTGCCGGCGCACGTAGCGCAGGGTATCATCGAGCAAGCTCTGAAGGACAATCCGCATCTACGGGCGGCCGATTCCGATTAGCAGGATTCAGCCCGACGGGCCGCCACAGCCGATCGGGATGTGAAGCCGGTGCCGAAACCGGGTTCCGTTTGGAACCCGGTTTTTTTGCGCCTTGTGTTCATTGAGAGCAGCAGCGAATAGATTCTCAAAAAAGTACCCCGGCTGTCGCAACGCGGCCACGTCGACAGCGTTTTGCTACAAACCCCTAACCTCCAAACGATCTTTCGAGTCACAACGTATGATATACTCGAAACGCGGTGCACTCTGTGATCTTGAGATCGCTTCACTCAGCATGGAATCGTTTATCGGCCAGACTCTCAACAATCGTTATCGCATCATCCGCCTGCTCGGAACGGGAGGCATGGGTGCGGTTTATTTTGCGCACGATCCGGTGCTCGATCGTAACGTGGCGATCAAGCAGCTGCAAGCGGATCCCATCACCGACCAACTCCTTAACGAACAAATCCGTACCCAATTTCAGCGTGAGGCGCGAAGTCTAGCGTCGTTGCACCATCCCAACCTGCCCCGCGTGACCGACTATTTCACGGAAGGCCAGCGGCACTATTTGGTGATGGACTACATCGAGGGCCAGACGCTACAAGAAATTGTGCAGGCGAATCCCGGCGGTCTTGACGAGGTCCAGGTCCTCGATTGGGCCGATCAATTGTTATCGGCTTTGGAATATATCCACGAGCATCATCTCATTCACCGCGACATCAAACCATCCAATATCCGGCGCACACCCCAAGGGCGCATTTTCCTGGTGGACTTTGGGTTAGTGAAGCCTTACGACCCTAACAACCCGCGGACCATTACGATGATGCACGGGTTGGGCACACCAGAGTATTCTCCTCCTGAACAGTACGATCCACAAAGTCACACGGACGAACGATCGGATCTGTACGCGCTGGGTGCCACACTCTATCACTTACTGACGGGGCAAGCACCCGCCTCGGTCACGCGGCGCACTGCTGAGCCCGATTCCTTTTACGCCCCACGCACCGCCAATGCGCGCATTTCGCCGGAAGTGGAACGGGTGATTTTGCGTGTTATGGAACTGGAACGCGCCAAGCGCTTTGCCACAGCGACTGATATGCGCGCCGCGCTGCACATCGCACTTCAGACCCACCCCACCGAATCAACCGGTACGATGGCCCTGCCCCCGTCATCCAGTGCGCCTCTACCACAGCCACACCGGCCGTCCAAGCGTAAACGACTCATCATCTTGGGGGCGATCGCATTAGTAATCATTGCCGCAGTCGCGGTGGCTGCGATCCCGAAGAATCCGGTGCCGTTGCCCGTTGCCACCGACACTCCGATCGCGCCAGCAAACGTAAAGATCATGTTGTTGAGTGGAACTACCGCCCCAGAGTACATCGTCATTCAGAACGTCGGTAACGGATCACAAGATATGTCAGGCTGGTATCTGGAAAGCGCAGTAGGCCCGCAGCTTTTCAACTTCCCCGCCGGTTTCACCTTGCAATCCGGCGAGAGTGTACGTATCGAAAGTTTCACGGGCGCCGTCAACAATCCACCCAAAGTCCTGCTGTGGTCAACCGATGCCATCTGGCGTAACGCGGGGGACAAGGCCATTCTGCGCAACAAGGCAGGCGTGGCCGAGAGTACTGAATGTTATGGCGATGCCTGCCCCTGAGTGTGTGTCCCTCGAACATGTGTTTGCAAACTCATGGCACCCAGCCCCCCGGCCGGTTGGATTCACTCGGGATTGGTTGGGGGTTGGCGTCAGGGTCAACCAAGGTCGGCTTTCCTCTGGACCACCCAGATTGTAATGATTGCAATCAAACTGCAATGAAACTGTGTGCTTCATTTTGGAAAAACCGGGTTATAATAAATGTGGTAGGCAGCTTAGTTGTAAGCACTTAATTCTCTAACAGAAGGGAGGTGACAGACATGTTATATTTACCCCGTGAAGAAGGTCAGGGCTTGGTGGAGTATGCGTTGATTCTTGTATTGGTGGCTATCGTGGTGATCGTTATTTTGGCGTTGCTTGGCCCCGCGATCGGTAACATCTTCTCGAACATTTACACGAACGTGTAGTTTGATGTCAGTTGGTCGTAGGCGGTTTTTCAAGGCGAGTCCCGGTTGAGCAGTCCCGGGACTCGCGCTGTTTATGACGAAAACAATTACCAACGCACGACTTGCCCGGTGCGAGCCGATTCCAGCAGCGCCAGAATGGTTGCTACATTGCTCCGACTGTTCTCCAATGTGACACGCGGCGCTTGACCGTCCAACACGGCGTGTTCCATATCCTCGATCTCGCCGCGATACGGTTCGAATTCCGGCGAGCGAAGCAGCTCGATGCTGTCGCCCCGCTTGATCTTGATCCATTCGCCGCCCACCGGCTTAAAGGGGCTGCCCAACTCGATCACGCCCTTTGTCCCGACGATTTCCATCATCGTCCGGTAAGGCGCGCGAAAGCCGCAATCAAACTGCGCTAACAGGCCGCTGGCAAAGCGCATCTGGCCGCTGAAGACCACATCGATCCCGGTCGAACCCGTAACCTGCCAGCCAAACACTTCCGCCGGTTCCGCGTTTGCCACCAGGCGTGAGAAGCTGATCGGGTAGCAACCCACATCCCAGATCGATCCGCCGCCCCACTCCGGCACCCAGCGCACATCGTCAGATCGATCGAGATTAAAGGTGAACGTGCCCTTGATTAACAGGAGTTCGCCAATGGTATCCTGCTTGATCAAATCCAATACCTTCAGCGTCTGCGGGTGATGCTGGTACATGAACGCTTCGGCGATGATGACGTTGTGCTTCTTCGCCGCGGCCATTACCTGATCGACTTCGTCGAGCGTCAACGCCAGCGGCTTTTCGCACAGCACGTGCTTGCCCGCTTCCGCCGCGCGAATCGACCACTCCGCGTGCAAATGATTGGGCAGCGGATTGTAGATGACGTCGATGTCCTCATCGGCCAGCAGCTCTTCATACGAGCCATAGGCGTGCGGAATGTGCCACTCTTTGGCGTGGTTCCTCGCCTTCACAATGTCCCGGCTGGCCACCGCCTTCAATTCCGATTGCAGCGAAGCGCGAATCGGTGGGATCACCGCCCGACTGATGCGCGCCGTGCTCAACAGACCCCAGCGTAGTTTTTTCATTCTTCCTCCTGAATTAACCGGCCCAATAGCCTTGCACAAACAGGGCCGTATAGAATGCCAATAACAACGTCGCGCTCAGCACGTAAGCCTCGCTCAAGATGTTCGGCCGGTTTCCGTAACGCGCGATGAGCAAGGGTACAGGAAACGCTGCCAGCGCATAGCGATTCAGACTGACTGTGCTGCCTGAAATAAGCGGCAACACGATACACAACACCCCAAAAATTCCGTAACTCCAACGCCAACGCCGTGCGACAATCAATGAACCAATCAGCACCAGCACACCAATTCCAAGATCAAGTTCGAGATTGGCTTGCGCTGCTGCATCGACTTGCACATGCGCCCAATCCAAGCCGGGTAACAGCGCCGATAAGTTGACTGGCATCCGGCCAAACATTCTCAACTGTGTGTCAAAGAACGACAAACCTTGTGTCTGTCGAAGGTACCACACAAATACGGCAAAGGCCAATGGCATTAACAGTAACCACAAGCCACGCCATCTGCTGGTGTGCCGTTGTGCCCACCACTCCAGTGCCAGTCCCACGAACAAGGCGGCTCCCGTGGCGCGTGTCAACATCGCCAGTGCTCCCACTAGACCGGCCCACATCCAACGGCCCTGACGGGCGAAGTAGAAACTCATTGTCGCCCAGAGAATGAACAAGGATTCGGTATAGTTAGCGGTCAAGAAAAAGGCTGTAGGAAAAATAAGGAAGTAGAATAATCCCCGTTGAGCTTCAACTTCGCTCATATCCAACCGCGCCAACTTATACAAGGCCAGAGCTGCGCCTAAAGCAGCCAGGTTACTGACGATGAAGGCAGCCGGGATCAACCCGATATAATCCGGTTCCGGCTGGCCGAACAGCGGCCACAGCAGCGACACGCCGCGAATCAAGATCGGATAGAGTGGGAAAAATGCAGCCGTGTCGGCTGTGTAGCCATCCCGGGCAATCCACGCATAAAACCCGGAGTCCCAGCGCGCGTGAATCTCGGCAAAATCATGCCACTGTACCAGGAAGGAGTTGGAAGGTCGTGCTGTCCAAGAATAGGCCGTATCCGGCTGTGTCAATCGAAAACGGTTGAAGGCCAGCATGGCAAAGCCCTGCACGATGATCCACCACACAAGAAATAGCGCCAGCACCCGCAAATAAGGGCGCTGGCGCAAGCGCAAACTATATCGCATAGATTTCTCACCGCTTATTGACGAGCCGCGGCCCACACGCCAGCAACCATGATTTCAAACCCAGTCAGCAGCGCCGACTGTGCTATCGCGCCAGTGGCATACACGCCGGCTTCAACGTAGCGCTCGTCTTGCAGCGTTAGCACGCTGATTTTTTCTTGTTCCTGATCGACGATCCAGTATTCCGGAATGCCGGCCCGCGCGTATTCGCGCCGCTTCGTTTCGAGATCGAGTTGACGATTGTCCGGCGAAACAACTTCCATCACCAAATCAGGCGCTTCCCAGTATGGCTGATGACGCCGGTCCGCATGTTCATTCAGCATCACCACGACATCCGGCTCCCGGTACTTGCCCGGCCACAAACACACTCGCAACGGGGCGACCAGCACTTTGCCCAGATTGTGCTTTTCCAGAAAAACGCGCAGCAGTTGATACAAGTAAAGCACAATGAATTGATGGGCTTCCGTTGGCATGGGCAACACCTCTAATTGGCCGTGCGAATATTCAACCAGCCGGTTCGTCTCAAGCTCAAGATAGTCTTCTTCCGTCCAGGCCCCTTGATGAGGAAAGAAGTCTGCCATTTCCCATACCGGCTCTGTGGTTTGTTGTGGTGCTGAGCGCAACATGGCCCACCTCCCCTGAGCGATTTCACGACGCAGTAACGACGGCCAACGCCCGCGCTTGCTTATCCGCATTATACGACGATCTCACCAGCGGGCCGCTTTCGACCCAGCGAAAGCCCAGCTCCATGCCAATCTGCTTCAACTCCGCAAATTCTTCCAGCGGCACGTAACGATCGATCGGCATATGCTGCTTGCTCGGTTGCAGGTATTGACCCAGCGTCAGGATATCCACTTTCCGATCGGCCAGATCGCGCATCACGGCGATGACTTCTTCTTTCGTCTCGCCCAACCCCAGCATGATGCCACTCTTAGTGACTTGCGTGGGACTCAACTGCTTCGCGTTGCCTAACGTGGTCATCGCCCACTCATAGTTGTCTTGCGGCTGAACCTTCTTGAACAGGCGCGGCACGGTCTCGACGTTGTGATTGAGAATCTCCGGCGCGGCATCGGTCACCATTTTCAGCGCATCGATGTTGCCTTTGAAATCAGGAATCAGCACCTCGATCGTGCAGCCGGGTTGCACTTCGCGGATGCGCTGAATCACCAGCGCGAAGATCGGCGCGCCGCCATCCTTGCGCTCGTCACGATTAACGGACGTGATCACCGCATGGCGTAGATTCATCGCCTTGATGGCCTGCGCCACCCGATTAGGCTCGTCCCAATCCATCGGCGCAGGGCGCCCCGTTTTGATGTCGCAGAACGCGCACGAGCGCGTGCAGACATCACCCATCATCAAAAACGTCGCCGTGCCGCGCCCCCAGCACTCGCCGATGTTGGGGCACAACGCTTCCTCGCACACCGTGTGCAGCGTCTTGACGCGCATTAAGCGCTTGAGTTCATCGTAAGTCTCGCCCTGCGGCGCGCGCACCTTTAGCCATTCGGGCCGGCGCTCGGGTTTCTCTACGGGTTGAGTTGATTCAACAGAAATGACGTTAGCCAAGATCACACTCCGACAATTTCAAGATCGCCCACTACTGGTAAACGAGTCAGGTTACGCCCCTCACCAAAATGCTTCTGAAAATCAACGATCGTCAATCCGACAATTTTGCGCGTTTGCGGATGAACACGCGCAATCAAGTCAGGAGCGACCTCTACATACTCCATACCCTTTTCCGGTTCACCAAATGACAGATAGAGCACATCGACTTCTTTATCATAGCCAAGCATAAGTTCCGGTTTCATCATTCACCCTCCGATTGACTTCGGATACGCCGTTACTACAAAATTGTTTCTGACCATCCTGACAATAACCAGGATATGATTGCACTCTGGCAAGAGTGCATCCGTCCGCATGAAGTAAATAAACTTTTGTGGTTCAACCTTATCCTGCTGCCGTTTACCTCGCCGGATCGTATTCAACACTTCGTCCAAATGATCCGCTAGATCAGGATGCCAGTAAGCAATGTAACCCCACCGTTCGTCTGTCAACTGGATGACGTTACCCCAGCGATCTGTAACGTGTCACATGTCTTCATTCACTCGCAAACAACTCAACCACGGGCACGCTGAACCCCGACAGAACATCGCCGCCCGTAAGCGTATCCTTCTCAGTGAACCGTTCGACGTTCGTCACCGACTGATATACATACACTTGCCGTGTCCGCGGATCGGCGACCCACACCACCTTCACGCCGCAGGTGAAATACTCGTCCAGCTTCTCCATGAGATCGCTCCATGCATCATCGGGCGACAACACTTCAACGATCAGTTCGGGCGCGACATCCAGATAGCTTTTCGATTTGACCTGGGCCATACACTCGTTGGAGACAAAAGCCACGTCGGCCGCACGTACCGTATCAGGATTACGGCCCGTATAAATGCCCACTTCACCCACAAGAACCCGACCCAGTTTGTGCTGTCGGACAAAGGCCCGCAGTTCAGTATAAAAGTTGCCTTCGTAACCGCCATGTGCATAACCCGTTGGTGACATGCGAACAATCTCCCCTTTCACGAGTTCTGTGCGGCCAAGATCGCCCCTCCGGTACAATTCCTCGCCCGTCACAGGCGGCGACTGTTCAACTATCACAGACATTGGCAGCGCTTGAACAGCCATAGGCTTTTCCTCACTTTCCGCTTCAATTCTACGTCATCGCCCCTAAACCGGCAATACGCTCTGCCCTTGCATCCCGCATCTTGCACCTTACCTCTTGCATCCTGCTCCCTGTCCCTTGCTCACTCCTCATGATAATGTCCCATCGCTGGCTCGATTAACAAGTCCCTGCGGTCGCCCCAACGATGCAGGAAGCGATAGAAGTTGCGCTTGCTCTTGCGCTCGCGTTCGTCGGGCGACGTGTGATACCACAGGCGATGCTCGTGTTCGATGGTGCGCGCCTTGATCTCCGGTAAGACGATGTTCTTCATGCCGCGATCGCTGAAGCGCAAACTGAACTCCAGATCGATGTGGCGATAGAAGCGGAATTTCTCGTCGAACAAGCCCACCCGATCGATCTCCGCGCGCCGAAAGGCCAGCAGGTATGCTTCAACGGCATCGACCTCCGGGCCGGGAGCTGACTCGAAGTCGCGCAGATCGCCCGATCGAACGCCCCACCCGCCGACGAGTCCTACTTCGGGATCGCTCAACGCTTGTTTGATCGGCGTGAAGATGTCACCCGCCACCTCGATGTGATTGCCCAGCACAATAACGATACGTCCTTGACTGTGCAGCAACCCCACATTCCGGCCGGCCCCCTCGCCTACCCAGTGATCGATCCACAACGGATGTACGTCGGGATGTTCACGCGCCAGTCGCTCCACCACTTCCGCCGTGCCATCGCTGGAACCGTTATCGATCAGCACAATCTCGATCGAGCGATCGCCCTTGTGAGCCACGAGGCTGTTCACGGCGCGCTCGATCTCGTCGGCATCATCCCAGGCCAGCAAATTGATCGAGAACTCGTAGGCATCCGGTTCATGCAACAGCGATTTAACTTCGCGCACATTGGTGACGACGTTTGGACGGATAATCGGATCGAGTGTGCCGCGCGGATGCACCCATGAACCGTCAGGCGTATCGTGAACGCGATAACCTTCGACCTCCACCGATTCGCGCAGCATGTCGCTGGAACCGTACACGCCATTCTTGCGGATCAGATTGCGGGCGCTGAAACGGGTCGCTATCCCCTGCGGCACTTCGCGCTGCGCGTCCAGCCAATCCTGCAAGCCAAAGCCCAGCACCTCTTCAAATTTCAACAATAGATGTTTCTTGCTGGCCGCGGACAGATTCGAGCGCAGCATGGCCCAGGTGGAAGCCAGCGCTACCGGCAGATTCACATCGTCGGCCAGCGCGACGTCAAAGTTGCTGACGTGCTCGGCCTCAGCCCACTCGTCGCGCTCGCCGCCTAAGCGATCATATTCCAGCAACCGTTCGCGCAGCCGGCCCAGGCCGCGCTGAGCGCCGCGCAAAGCGTCGAAGGTGAAGTTCAATCGAGTGCGATAGTGCGCGGTCGCGTACAAATATCGCAGCGCGATCGGATCGTAGCCGCGCGTCATCAGATCAATCAGACGATAATCATTGCGCGTGGACTTCGCCATCTTCAGCCCATCGACCAGCAGATGCTGACCGTGGACCCAGTAATTGACAAACGATCTCCCCGTCGCGCCTTCGCTTTGCGCGATCTCGTCCTCGTGATGCGGAAAGATCAGATCGACGCCGCCGGTGTGAATGTCGATCTGCTCACCCAGATGCTTGATCGACATGGCGCTGCACTCGATGTGCCAACCGGGGAAACCCTCACCCCACGGGCTGTCCCATTTCATCACGCGGCCCGGCTCGGCCGCTTTCCATAGCGCAAAATCTTCGGCGGCTTGTTTGTCCGTGGCCACTTCGCCACGCACCCCGCCTAGCAGACCTTCCAATTCGTTGCGCGACAAACGTCCGTAGTTGGGAAACGCCGATACATCGAAGTAGATCGTGCCATCGACCTCGTAGGCCAATCGGTTGGCGATAAGCCGCTGTGTGATGTTGATCATTTCGGGCACGTGATCAGTGGCGCGGGGGAAAACGTGCGCGGGCAGGATGTTGACCTTGGCCTCATCGTCCATGAACGCCTGCGTGTAAAACGCGGCGATCTCCAGCGGCGTCTTGCCCTCTTTGCGCGCCGCGGCGATCATCTTGTCCTCGCCGCGATCGAGCAGCTCCTGACGCATGTGGCCCACGTCGGTGATGTTCTTGACGTGTTTCACCTCGTAACCGAAATGGATCAACGTGCGGCGAATCCAATCGGCCAGCATGAACGAGCGCAGATTGCCGATGTGAATGAAGCGATACACCGTCGGCCCGCAGGTATACAGCCGCACCTTGCCTGGCTCAATCGAGCGGAAAGTTTCTTTGGTGCGGGTGAGAGTGTTGTAGAGACGAAGTTCCATGCTGATCCAATTCTGATCCACGAATCACACGAATCTACGCAAATGAAAAACGCGGAGCAGTTGCTCCGCGTTTATTGTAGCATGTCCGGCAGGCGCGCGAGAAGTTAGCGTCGCGCTCATATTTCATCCGCGGCCGCCAGAATTCCCGTAAAGACCCGTTCCGAAATGTGAAAGTCGACCGCCTGCATCGCCTGCATCAATGGACGTACACGTGGGATTAAACCGCGTTCTTTCGCCCGCAATAACAAGCCTGCGCTCCCAATCACCACGAGCCGGAGAGATTGCGCCAGAATGTAAACGTGTTCCAGCAGATCGCGCAGAAGGCTCAATTGGCCGATCCGTTGAAACACAATCAACGGGCTGGAATTGACCACGCGGACAAGGGTCATTGCACTCTCCGCGCAACCTGTATTTCTTCTTCCAACTCTGTCTCATCCAGATCGATGTAAGGAATACCCAACCGCGCCGCATAGCGAATAAACTCGCCGCGTTCCATATTCAGCCATTCGGCTGCTTTGCCGCTGGATATTTCACGGCGGCGGTACAGTTCAAGGATCAGATACTCTTTCACCTTTTCCTGAGGCTGGCCCCGCACATCATGAAACAGATTGACGAGATCGTGTTCGAGTTCAACTGTGACCATGCTCATCTTTGCCTCCATCGACGGCCTTTGCTATACTGCCCACGGGTATAAATTG
>PMCF01000098.1 GCA_003154115.1 Anaerolineae bacterium | reverse complement strand
GAGATCAACTGAGATTAGCCATACCCTTTTGATTTACGCCACTGCTCCCGCTGGATGGCCACATCCAGTGGCTAAACAGCGGATGTAACCACGCGCAGCGGACTGCGAGCGTAAACCATTTAAGAATTCGCTCTAATGCGCCGCGGCCGGCTGCGCGAACTGCTCTTCCTCCGTTGAGCCTTTCAGCGCCGTCGTCGAGACACCCTCGCCCGTCACGGCGATCTGCACTTCGTCGAAGTAGCCCGCGCCGACAAACGACTGATGCTTCGTCGCCATGTAGCCATCCTGCTCCATGGCAAACTCGCGCTCTTGCACCATCTTCGAGTAGGCCAGCATGCCCTGGCTGCGATAGGCGTGCGCCAACTCGAACATGCTCATGTTCAGCGTGTGGAAGCCGGCCAGCGTGACGAACNNCGAGCAGTTGTAGGCCAGCATCTTGTTCGGGAACTTCTCGTGCACGCCCTGCGCAAATTCACGCGCCTCGCCGATGTCGGGCTTGCCGGTTTCGCACCATAGCATATCCGCATAGGGCGCATAGGCGCAGGCTTTGGCGATGGCATACTCGATACCGCCGCGCACCGTCCAATAGCCTTCGACGGTTTGTTCGCCGGTGGCGAATTTCTCATCGACCGGATCATTGATCGCGCGGATCAAGTTCGCGCCCAGCGAATCGGTGCGCGCCACGATGATCGTCGGCACGCCCAGCACGTCGGCCGCCAGCCGCGCGGCGATCAACTTCGGCACGAATTCATGCACCGTGACCAGTACCTTGCCGCCCATGTGGCCGCATTTCTTCAAGGACGACAATTGATCTTCCAGATGCACGGCGGCCGTGCCCGCTTCGATCATGGCCTTGATCAACTCGAACGTATTCAACGGCCCGCCAAACCCGGCCTCGGCATCGGCCACGATCGGCGCGAACCAGTAAATGTCATTCTTGCCCTGCATGTGCTGAATCTGATCGGCGCGGATGAGGGCGTTGTTGAGTTTCTTGATCACATTCGGCACACTGCTGACGGGGTACAGGCTTTGATCGGGATACATCTGCAAGGCGTCGTTGGCATCGCCCGCCACCTGCCAGCCGCTCAGGTAAATGGCCTGGAGTCCGGCCGACACCATCTCGACCGCTTGATTGCCCGTCAACGCCCCCAGCGCGCGGATGAACGGTTTAGTGTGCAGCAAGTGCCACAGCCGCGTGGCGCCCATCTCGGCCAGCGTGTAATGCAACTGGATCGATCCGCGCAGCCGCACCACTTCCGACGCCGGATATTTCCGCACCACACCCTGCCAGCGCGGATTACTGGCCCAGTCATTTTCCAACTCGATGATCTGTGCTCGGTCGTGCATGATGGTCTCCTTTGGTCTGGTGGTCGAATAGTCCAAGCGTGATGCGTGTTACGTGGTGCGTGTTTATGCTTTTCACGCAACAGTGCGAAGCCTCCCTGTGGGACGCACTACGCACCACGCTGGTTCATCAGTCAAGATACTCGTATGCCACAAGCGTCAGAAAATCTTCGAACTGCTTTTCGGTCACGATCTTCTCGAACACTTCACGCGCCTGCGGAATCTTGCTGGCGGCGAAGCTGGCCTCACCGTAGAGCTGGTGGATCTTCTCGATCTCTTCCGGCAGCAGCTGCTGCACCAACTCGACCGTTACTTTGCGTCCATCGACCAGCACGCCGTGCGGTGAGTTGATCCACTGCCAGACCTGCGCGCGCGAAATCTCGGCGGTGGCGGCGTCCTCCATCAGGTTGTAGATCGCTACCGCGCCCGTGCCGCGCAACCACGACTCGACGTATTGCAGCGCAACATTGAGATTGAGACGCAGACCCGCTTCGGTAATCTGCCCCCCCGCGATCGTGAAGTCGATCAACTGCGCTGCCGTGACCTGTACGTCTTCGCGCAGCTGCTCTTTTTGATGCGGCTTGTCACCCAACACACCATCGAAGATTTCGGCAGCCACCGGCACCAGATCGGGATGGGCCACCCACGTGCCGTCGAAGCCATCGCCCGATTCGCGCAGTTTGTCTTCGCGCACTTTCTTCAGGGCGTTCTCATTCACGATCGGATCTTTGCGGCTCGGAATGAAGGCCGCCATGCCGCCAATAGCGTGTGCCCCACGCTGATGACAGGTCTTGACGAGCAACTCGGTGTAAGCGCGCATAAACGGCGACGCCATCGTCACCTGCGCGCGATCGGGGAAGGCAAAGTCCGGGCGGTTGCGGAACTTCTTGATGATGCTGAACATGTAATCCCAACGGCCCGCATTCAACCCAGCGATGTGATCGCGCAGTTCATAGAGAATCTCTTCCATCTCGAAGGCAGCGAGGATCGTTTCGATCAGCACGGTCACTTTGATCGTGCCGCGCGGCAAACCCAACTCGTCCTGCGCGAGGTTGAACACGTCGTTCCATAGGCGCGCTTCCAGATGGTTTTCGAGTTTGGGCAAATAGAAATACGGGCCAGTGCCCTTGCTCAACAAGCGCCGCGCGTTGTGAAAGAAATACAGGCCAAAATCGAACAGCGAGCCGGACATGGGTTGACCATCAACCAGCACGTGCTTCTCGTTGAGGTGCCAGCCGCGCGGTCGGACGAGGAGCAGCGCCACCTTGTCGTTGAGGCGATAGACCTTGTCGGGCGTCTGCAACTCGATCGTGCGTTCGATCGCCTCGCGCAGATTGATCTGTCCCTGCACCAGGTTGTCCCACGTCGGCGAGTTGGCATCTTCAAAGTCCGCCATAAACACATCGGCCCCCGAGTTGAGCGCGTTGATCAACATCTTGCGATCGGTGGGGCCGGTGATTTCAACATGGCGGCGTTGCAGATCGAGTGGAATCGGCGCGACGTGCCAGGATCGATCCGATCGGATGGGGGCGGTCTCCGGCAGAAAATCGGGCAGCTCACCCCGATCGATCTTGAGCTGCCGTTCGGCGCGTTGCTGCAATAGTTCGCGGCGGCGCGGATCGAACGTGCGTTGCAACTTGGCGACAAAACTCAGTGCGGCGGGGGTCAAGACGGTCTGGTATTCTGGCATGACGGCGCCGGTAACGGCGGGGCCCGTGACGGTGACGCCCGCGGGCCAGTGCGGTTCACTCATGCGATCAGCCTCCTCCAGGGCAGCAATTCTCATTTTAATCGGATGCTCTCGCTCCGCTGCGCGTGGCTACATCCGGCGGCTGGAAGCGATGGATGTGCCCATCCATCACGAGCATAACGGGTCAAATTGAGAATTGCCTCCTCCAGGATGATGTAGCAGTGCGTCACAGATTTGACGCGCTGCATAAAGATTATAACGCGACTTGTCATCAAATTTCAAGGGGAAAATTTGACGTATAATTCAGGCAGTTCACGCTACAGGAGCGCTCCATGTATATCGTTCACGTCTTCGTCCACGTCAAGCCGGAGCAGCTGGAAACATTCAAAGCGGCGACCATCGAGAACGCGCAGAACAGCATCAAAGAGCCGGGCATCGCGCGCTTCGACGTGCTTCAGCAAGCCGCCGATCCCACGCGCTTCGTATTGATCGAGGTGTATCGCACGCCCGCTGATCCCGCCAAACACAAAGAGACCGCGCATTACAACCAGTGGCGCGAAGTGTGTGAGCCGCTGCTGGCCGAGCCGCGCACGCGGATTGTCTATGGCAACGTGTTCCCCGATGAGCAGGGCTGGTGATCCATAGAAAATTTGGACACGGATAACACGGATTACTACGGAAAAATAAAATATACTGCGAACGGTCACAGATTGCNNCGCGAATGTCCGCGAATTATTCGTGAAAATTCGCGAAGATTCGCGGATCAAAAAGCGCAGTTTATGCCCGCGCACAGTATAATAATGGAATCCGTATCAATCCGTTCGATCCGTCGCATCCGTGTTCAAAAATATTGCTGCGTAAAGAGGCCGTTATGCGTTTTGAATTCGCTACTGCCACTCGCATTATCTTTGGTCAAGGTTCGATCAAAGAAGCTGCGCCACTTGCCGCGACATTCGGTCGCCGTGCCTTGATCGTCGTCGGTTCCACGCCCGAGCAAGCCGCACTCCTGATCGATCAACTAAAAGCGCAACAGGTCGAAGCTGTGACCTTCGGCGTTTCCGGCGAGCCCGCGATCGAAACCGTGCAAGCGGGCATGGTCGTGGCGCGGGACAACCACTGCGATGTGATCATCGGCCTGGGCGGTGGGAGCGCGATCGATACAGGCAAAGCGATGGCAGCCCTGTTGACCAATCCCGGCGATCCACTGGATTATCTCGAAGTCATTGGGCGCGGGCAACCATTGCAGCAAATGCCCCTGCCCTACCTCGCGATTCCCACCACTGCCGGGACCGGATCAGAAGTGACGCGCAATGCGGTGTTGGCTTCACACGAGTATCACGTGAAAGTGAGCCTGCGCAGTCCATTGATGCTGCCGCGCGTCGCCATCGTCGATCCCGAATTGACTTATTCGCTGCCGCAGGCGATCACGGCCAGCACCGGCCTCGACGCGTTGACGCAGTTGATCGAGCCGTACACGTGCAATGCGCCCAATCCATTGGTCGATGCGATCTGTCGTGAAGGCATGCAGCGTGCCGCTCGATCGTTGAAGCGGGCTTATCAAGACGGAAGTGATGTGGCCGCACGCGAAGACATGAGTATTGCCGCGTTGTTCGGCGGCCTGGCCCTGGCGAATGCGAAACTCGGCGCGGTGCATGGCTTCGCCGGACCCTTCGGCGGATTGTATCCTGCGCCCCACGGGATGATCTGCGCACGACTCTTGCCGTTCGTGGTGGAAGCCAACGTGCGCGCGTTGCAGGCACGCGAACCCAATTCGCCTGTGTTGCAGCGCTACGCCGAAGTGGCGCAACTACTGACGGGACGATCGACCGCCGGGGCGCGTGAGGCGATCGGGTGGCTGCATCAACTCTGCGCCGATCTCAATGTCGCGCCGTTGTCCCAATTCGGTTTTACAGAGCAGGATATTCCGTCCGTCGTCGCGCAAGCGCAAAAGGCCAGCAGCATGAAGGGCAACCCGATTGTGCTGACCGCTGAAGAATTGAGCGGGATTCTGCGGGTAGCACTGTAATTGACACCAAGTCGATCCTCATAGTACACTGATGAGTGAAGCAACTGTGTGAACTGAGATTATCATGACTAAGCATCTCCACGAACTGGTTACGAACATCGGCAAAGTAGCCCCGCGCGAATCCGTCGCGGGCAGCGGGCTTGATCCCTATATGGCGTTGCTGCGGGTCTGGCAGTCGCAGCGTCTGGCGCGCACCTATGCCGATCTGCTCGAAGTCCCGCGCTACACGCCCGCCTGCCGCTTTTTTCTGGACGACATTTACGCCGAGCGCGACTTCAGCCAGCGCGATCACGATCTGGAAACGATGTACGATTTTATGCGCCGCTTCGTGCCCGATGCCATCTCGCGTCCCGCCGCCCTCACGATCAAGCTGCATCGCATGACCGATACGCTGGATCAGAAACTGCTCGATGTACTGGTCAATCAAGTGGGTATTACCGATTCGATCACGGCCGAGCAGTACGCCGAAGCTTATCGGCGCTGTGACAACTATCGGGAACGCGTCGAGCAAATCGACGCGATCATCGAAATCTGTGAGCACATCGATGGCATTGTGCGCAACCCCATCACCGGCCCGGCCCTCTCGATAGCCAAACGCCCCCTGCGTGGCGCCGGCTACGGCGAGGTCGTGGCTTTTCTCGAACGGGGTTATGACGGTTTCAAGCGCATGCACGGCTCGCATCATTTCCGCAAGACCCTGCAAGAACGTGAACTGGACGCGCTCGATCGGATGTATGCGCACGATCCCGATCCGTTTCGGCTTGAGGCGACAGCTGCCCCGATTAAAGAAGATGACCGATCGGGTGAGTGAAGCAATCGGGCCGGTGAAGTCCTGATCTTGATCCTATTGAAAAGATGATCAATCCGATTGACCCCCCTACCCGATCGGCGGTACAATCACATTCACCCCAACCAAGGTAGGGATTATGCGCTCTCAACTACACTCCACTCATGGCAAAACGGCTCTGGTGCTTGCGGGCGGTGGCTTGTCCGGCGCGATGTATGAGATCGGCGCTTTGCGCGCCATCGACGACATCCTGACCGATCGAACCGTTAACGACTTTGATATCTATGTCGGCACCAGCGCCGGCGCGATCGTGGGCGCGCTGCTCGCCAATGGCCTCTCGCCCGAACTGATGCTGCGCGGTCTGACCGGCGACCTGCCCGGTGTCCGCCCGATCAAGCGCGAAGATTTGTTTCATTTCAATCTGCAAGACCTGCTGCACCTGGGCATCAAATTGCCCCGCACGCTGCTGGGCGCGTGGACCAATTACCTGCGTTACATCAACGATGCGACGCTGGCCGATTTTGTGTGGTCGTTGTCCGAGGCGCTGCCGGCGGGGCTGTACGACAGCCACGCGCTGGAAAAATACATGCGCGAGATCATCGGGCAATATGAGGGCTGCAATGACTTCAATCGGCTGGGGCGCGAGCTGCACATCGTCGCCACCGATCTGGATTCCGGCAAGCGCACCATCTTCAGCCGGGAAAGCAATCAAGACGTGCCCATCTCGCTGGCGGTGGCCGCCTCGACGGCGGTGCCGCTGCTGTATAAGCCGGTGCGCATCGCCGATCACGACTATGTGGATGGCAGCGTGCTGGGCAATGCCAGNNGGCCTGACGGCGGTCGCGTCGCAATCGGGGCGCGTGCAATCGCATGGCGGCCTGTTGTATCACATCAAACAGCTGCGCAAAATCCATCCTGAAGTGGACATCGTCCTGGTCGAGCCGGGCGCCAATGACTATCAGATGTCCTTCTCCAACGTCATGCGCTATGCCACCCGCCTCGCCATCGTCCAGCACGGCTTCATGACCGTCACGCTGCGCCTGGCGATGAGCTTCAAGTATTACAGCGATTTGCTGAGCCGGCATGGCATCGTCATTTCCGAGCGGCTGGTGGAAGAAGAGCTGGCCGTCATCCAGGCGGCCGAGAATCAACCCGATGTGCTGCGGCGGATTCTGGAAAACCGACCGGCCACCCCCAAACAACTCGCGGCCAAGACGGCCACCGAAGTGCTGGGCAACCTCGACGATACCCTCAATCAACTGGATGTGATCCTGCGCGATTGGCCCGAACGGCAGGCCCGGCGCAACGCCCCGCCGATCGATCAACACGCGATTGATGCTCGTACCCCGGCGCGCTCGATGGAATGATCTTCGTTGTATTAGACACCCTGCCGAAGAGGGGTGTATACAGCAAAATGTTGTCTATTACCTAGTTTGACAATGTCAGATTCAAGGTGAT
>PMCF01000202.1 GCA_003154115.1 Anaerolineae bacterium | reverse complement strand
CCAGAGTGAGTTTTGCGCCATTGCCGCGGAACTTCCACCAACCGCATCGACACGCGGCATCTTCGACGCGGCCGTTTTCAACGCGGTCATGATCTCGCGGTAATGGTAAGCGGGATCGGTTTGCTTGCGCGGCTCCCACACCACTTCTTCGCTATACACCGGCTTGCCATCGATTACGGCCGACACCTTGCGATCCGAAGCGCCCAGATCGAAGCCGATGCGGCAACCGTCGAGATGACGACCCAACGCGCGACCACTTTCGTTGGCAGGTGGTACTTCGTCGGCGGAGCAGATGGTCACGGTGAAGGTCTGCTCGTAAACGTCTTCGCCCATGAAGTGATAGTCGAACTTACGCTCACCCTCAGGCGAGTAACAGGCTTGAATGTATGCGCCAATCTCGCGCGGCCCACCCACGTAGACACGCCAGCCGCCGCGCTGCCACAATAAGAATTTCACCAAGCGTTCGACAACCATCAAGTTCGCCGCAGCGCGCGGATGACCTGACGGAAACACCTGCGTTTCAAAACGCGACACCTCACCATTGGCACGCTCAAGCCCTAGCACCAACGGCACACTGCCGCTGGACTCCATCACTTCTTTTTGGAAAGCATGGTTGGCTAAGACAGCGGGACGAAAATCGGGATCGAGGGGTGGAATAAGCCGGGGTTGCACCAGAGTCAGGCCGTCAGTCATGGTCATCCTTTCACGCAGGTATTGACAAAGACAGGAGCAATTATACGCGCTTCCGATGTTTCAGGGAGCGGCCGCAAATTGAGGTAGAACCGCGGTCGGCGCGCGCAATGCAATCGGTGCGACTGGATTGAGTGGGATGGCGGCCTGTTTTCAGTAGAATCGGGTCTGTGTGGTATGATGATCTTAGCGAATATGGCCCATAAGGGAATTACCGTCTGGAGCAAAAGATGATCAAGAATTTACAAACGCAAACCGATCTGGCGAAAGCCATTGCTGAAATCGCCACGGCGATGCCCTTGCCGCGCACGGTGCAGCTCTACGAATTCGCGCTTTTCCTCAAGACGCATCCGCTGCCTGTCGACGAAGCATCTGAAGAAATCGCAGCTGATGAAGCGCGGTGGGATATGCAATTCGCCGCGACTGACGATGACAAATTGGCCGCGCTGGTGGCGTCGGTCGAAGCCGAAATCAACGCAGGCCAAACACTCCCCATGTTCGATGAACACGGCGAATTCGTCGAACATCCATGAACTCGCAAACGACCCCATCCTTCTGGAAGCACTATCGGGCTTTGCCGGCAGACGTTCGCCAGCGCACCCGGCAGGCGTACAAACTGTGGCGCGCGAACCCGGCGCATCCGAGCCTGTCCTTCAAGCGGGTGAAAGAAAGCCAGCCACTTTATTCGGTTCGAATTGGCCTCGCCTATCGCGCCGTGGGATTGCTCAAGGCAGATACAGTGACGTGGTTCTGGATTGGCAACCACGATGAGTATGACCGCCTCATCAAATGAAGCGAACTGCGCTCAATCATCGTCGCCGTGGCGCGCGAAGGGGTCAGTGCAGACAGGGCAGCCTGGTGATGCTGACATGAATCAGGCCATGATCGACGAATTCGTCGCGGCGATTCGTGAAGAGCGGGAGCCGCGCATTACCGGCGTCGATGGACATCGGGCTGTAGAGATCGTCGCTGCGGCCTATGAATCGGCGCAAACGGGGCAGCCGGTGCGCCTTGATAGAGCGAGTTTCATTTGATTTGATCCAGAGTTGAGCGACAGCTCTGTGACAGCAACGGCTTTAAGGAGAGCGCAAATGAAATTGTTATACACGGCTGCAGACATCAGAAAAACTATTGCCCGTATCCTGACGGAGTCAAAAGGTCGAAGAGTTGTCATTTCCGCTTTCGTAGGTGCAGGTTCGGAAGTCTATTTACCCAAGCCACAAGGCCTAGAGTTGATTTGCTGGCCCAAACCGGGAAGCACCAACCCAAACACAATCCGTGAGCTTATCAATACCTTCGCCAGTTATGCGGTAGAAACTGGTTCAAAAGTGGGGTGAACCATACCTAAGTGGGCAGTTTGCTCAAAAATCTTGCCTAATAAAATGCCATCAGGTTTTTGCGGAAGTAATTTTATCGTCTCAGAAACATAGCGGTAACCGCGATAATGGGCTTTCAAGTCCAGCACGCTAAACTCAGGATTGTTTTCTCGACAAGGTCGCAAGAGCACGGAGCTGAAGTTCACCATGAAGAAAGCCAGATTGGCGGCATTGGTGACCGACCGTTCTTTGACATTCATAAAGTCGTCCAATCCCCAATACTGTTTGGCATCCCGGAAATTGAACTCGATTTGGAACCGCAGGCTGTAGTAGTCAACCAGTTTTTCATGGACTAACTTCAAATCGGTACTGAAGAGAATGATGTGCGCTTGCTTCTTGGTTGACAGATTCGTTTTCAGGATGATCACCACATTGATCGGAAAGGCAAATTCCTTGTTGAGGAGGGTGGCTTGATAAATTTGGGTGCGAATTCCCTTTTTCCGACTATCGCTTTTTAGAAATTTCTTATTCATCTGGTGCACATCAATTTTGGCCCCATATTTGGGCCGACGACCATGCCCGCTATATTTCCCGGTGAAGGGTTCATAGAGCGCCGCGTCACAGCGCAACTTTGAAACAAGCTGCAAGCCCGTTTGTAACACCATCCAAGCGCTCGGATAATTTCCGAAATGACCATCCAGCACTAGATACTGGATCGCGAGCACGCCCGTGAGAACCTTCAAAAATGCCTGCAAAACGGGCTGAATCCGCTGTAACTCAGGGTTCAGACTCGGCTGGTCACTTTTCTTATTCTTGCTGCCTTTGGGCCGACCGACCGGCCGTTTCTCGGCGCTACCAATTTTTCCCGTGGCCCGTGGCGGGGTCTGGTCTTTCCCTTTGATCATTTGAACGGCGTGGATCGGATACGAGTGTCGCTCGGTGACATCAATCACTGAAAAGGTAAAAAACGATAAACCGGGAATCACCCGCTTTTGCAGGCTGGAAAAGAAGCGGCCCAGCCCATAGGTCTCGGTTCCCGCTTTACCAAACACGACTTCATCACCGGCGGTAATGTACTCATGGTCGGGTTGCTGTAAGCGGCACGTAAAAAAGAGCCACTGAATTTGCAGCCAGAGCAAGGAACCGTGATACAAGCGCTGGATCGTTCGATAACTTCCGCCTCGTTCGGTCCAGCGTGAGATTTCCAACATCGTGATCCGACCATTGCTGATCAACATGCCGTAGATCACTTGACTCAGCTGGTGCAAAATGGTCACTGACACAACAGGCGCAATATTTTGTAAAAGTGCTAGAATCTCTGGCATGGGCTCTCCGGGTTAGTTGTCGTTTGGGAAGACTGCAACTGTACCCGAAAAGCCCTATTTCGTTAAATCATTTTGGCGAAGGTATTGCTTATACAACGGGGTGTCAATGTATCCTTCGCTCCACAAATGCACATTAAGCTCTATTGGACTTCGGACAAAGGTTCAGTTATTACCTCTGCCAATCTCTCAAGCAACGCTCTTGGCTCGGGTGGTCAATTGGAATTGGGCGCATATCTTCAGCCCGGCCAAGTGAATATTGAGAAGGTTCTGTCGCATATCCAAGCCAAGTCCGTCTCTCCAACAGCTTTACGCAACTTAGAACTGGCTCATCATGAATACATTAAGCGCAATCCTCAAGAGCACATTAGCACGCCAGATACGCGCAACTTTAACAAATGGTTCGAGTCAAAGCCTAGAGAACCATGGAAGTTTTCTGTATGGGATGTGGCCAGTATTAAACTTTCGTCACGCGCAAAGAGCCTGTTGATCAATGAATTCGGCAGTTCAAGCTGCTATGAATGGATGAGTGCGGACAAAGGAGACTTCAATGACAACGATTGGATACTGTGCTTGCGAGAGACACCTAATCGGTTAGGGGGAATCACCTGGATGTTCGCTCATCATGTTGTTCCAGTTCCTCAGGTCGAACGAAAGAAACTCAACGGCGGTTACGCAGCTCAAGTTCTACAGGTTGGCACCCTTAAACGATATGAGAAGCCGCCCTTTTCTCTTGTCGGCAAAAAGATACAGCAAGCTGTTAGGAACGCCTACCAAGAGATGCAACCGGATAGATCGAAACCCACTGTTGGCTTCATCAATGCAATTCGCCGGTACTATAACGGATAAAGTTTGCATCCCAAACACTGCGTCAGTTTTGATCGGTATCAATTCAGCCAATAGGCCTCAACTTAACAAGCCATATAAATCACAAAAAGCGGCACATCCAGCGACGTGCCGCTTTTGCTTTTCATGATACTATTCAAACGTCATGCCCGAATGCTTTCGCCATGNNCCCCGCGCAAAGCGCGGACAGGGCGTGTCGGGCATCCAGTTTGACAGGCCCTATGGATTCCCGCTTAAAACGTGCGGGAATGACCGGCCACACCTGTTACAGTTCTGCTTCCGCTTCCGTAATCGAATCTTCCAGAATCGATAGCGCCTCATCCATCAACTGCTTCGAGATATTCAGCGCGGGTGAGAGGCGGATGGAACTCTTGCCGCAGCTCAGGAACAGCGCGCCCTTCTCAAACGCCTTGGTCACGATATTCTCCGCGTGATCGTGCGCGATGGTCTTCTTCTGCTTGTCCAGCACAAACTCCACGCCGATCATCAGGCCCTTGCCGCGCACATCGCCGATGGTGGGATGGCGATCTTGCATGCCCGTGAGCACATCCATCGCGTAGTCGCCCACCTCGATCGCATTCTCTAACATCCGCTCGTTCACAATCGCATCGATGGTCGCCAGGGCCGCCGCACACGACAGCGGATTGCCGCCGAAGGTGCTGCCCTGCTGGCCGGGCCGCCACGTCATGACACTCTTGCGCGCCATCACCGCGCCCAACGGCATGCCGGAGGCGATGCCCTTCGCCGAGGTGATGATGTCCGGCTCAATGCCGAAGTGCTCCATCGCCCACCATTTGCCGGTGCGCCCCATCCCCGATTGAACTTCATCGGCAATGAGCATGATGCCGTACTTGGTGCAGATCTTGCGCAGACGCGGGAAGAAGTTGGGCGTGGGCACGACGTAGCCGCCTTCACCCTGAATCGGTTCGATCAAGATGCCGGCCACTTCGTGCGGCGAAACCATCTGCGCGAAGATCACGTCTTCCAGATAGTCCAGCACCGCGTCGCCGTAGTCTTCACCCGGCAGCGAGTGCAAAGTAGGGCGATAAGCGTACGGATACGGAATATGCAACACGCCCGGCATCGTCGGCCCGAAGTTCTTGCGATAGATCGCCTTGCTGGCCGTGAATGACAACGCGCCCATCGTGCGCCCGTGAAAGCCGCCCAGAAAGCCGATGAAATGCTGGCGGCCCGTAAAATGCCGCGCTAACTTGACTGCCACTTCCACCGACTCCGAACCGGAGTTGGTAAAGAACGTGTAGAGGTCTTCTTCCATCGGGCGGATGTCATTCAACTTTTCCGCCAGCAAAACCATCTTGTCAAAATAGAAATCCGTGCCGGACATGTGGATGAAGCGCTCGGCTTGATCCTTGATCGCTTGCACCACCAGCGGATGTGAGTGGCCCGTCGCAGTGACGGCGATGCCGGCGTTCATGTCGATGAAACGATTGCCATCGGCATCCCACACTTCGCTGCCGCGGCCGTGATCGATCACGAGCGGATAAGCGCGGGCGTAGGACGGCGACAGATGAGCGTGATCGCGTTTGATCCACGATCGCGCGGTCGGGCCGGGTAAAATCATCGGGGTAGTAGCCATGAAAATTCCTCCTGCGGACAAGTCATAGCGCAAGAGCTAACTTGCGCGGCCAGAGACGATCAGAATTGGCGGTCGGCAGAGGAAATGTTCAAACGTCGGCGGTGGCCCACTTGATGCGTGCCGCGAGTGTGGGGCAAAAGCGTCGAGTCGTATTCACTTTGAGGAAGGTCGGTTGATTATTCATGGTGTCAGTGTCACAGTGAATAGATCGATGTGATCGCGTCCGTCGGTTAGCTTCAAGCGGCCACGTGGGTCATACAACCCGATGATCACCTGATATTCACCGGGCGATGTGCTCGCGGGCACAGGAATTTCAAAACGATTGTAAAATAAGTTGCCGGGCCGCCACAGTGAAGTCGGATAGGAATCCGCGCCGGCAATATGATCGGCCTGGGCAATCAGCGTGCCATCAGCAGCGACAAGATGCGTAAAGATTTGGTAATTTCCGTTGATGGGCTGCTCTGCTTCTAAGTATAGTCCGAAGCGTAGGGGCGTGTCAATAGGTATGCGACGACTGTCCACATTGTAACCAATCGCACGAATGGGCTCGAAGAAATCCGCATTCACCCTATACTGCGGCGCGTCATCGATCTGTGCACCATTGACGTCGAACCAGAGCACGCTCATATCGTGAAAGTTCTCACCCACGTTGATGCGTTTGCTCGTCGCCACCAGCGTATCAGCCACCACATTCGTCGGATCGCTGATCGCGCTTTGCCACTGCACCAGCCATAAACGCGGATGCTCCTGCACGATCGCTTTGAGTTGCGATAGCACGTGCGCGTCGAGGGGCGACTGGGCCGCCGGAAGCAGATCGGGGGGAAGGGGAATGACCGTGGCCGCTCCGCGATAGTAATGATTGAACGCCGGGGCCTGGTGCCCGCCGATCAGGAGGATGGCGTCCGATGGTTGTTCGGCCGCTTCGATGTACTGCACCACCGATCGAACATCGGGGCGAGCGAGGGAGGGATCGCCGTAGAGGCGCAGGAGTGAACCGATCGAGGCCAGCGGCAGCGCCAAAGACAACGCCATGCCGATCGACGCCCAGCGGCGATAACGCGACCTGGTGCCGTCGATCAAGATCGTGATGCCAATCGACGCCAGTGCAATAAAAGCGGGCAAAGAAGGCAGCAAGTAACGTGGCGCGAACTTGGGCTTCAGCCAAGCCAGACCAGACATGAGCAACAGCGGAATGATGAGCAGCGCACACGAGAGAATGATCACGGAGAACATCGAGGTCTTCTCTCTGCGCCCTCGGTAATTGATCAAGCCGGCCACCACGCCCAGCACAACCAACGCCAGCCACAACCAACCGACGAGCGACATATCGCCCCATTCGCCCACGCTGAACGCACGCCACGTATCGCCGAAGACGGTGTCCCAGGTCACGCGCCCGGGGAAATACGTGGCATTCGATCCGGCTTGAGCCAGGGCGTTGGGAACCCATGGCAGGAAGCAGGCGAGGATGATGAATTGAGCCACAATCCAGCGCAGTAAAGACCTCCGAGGTTTTCGAAAACCTCGGAGGTCTGGCATGATGTATCCCACATTGATCGCCGCCCAGGCAAACGCGGCGAAGTAGTGCGTGTACAGCGCCAACACCAGCGAGGCAATGTACGCGAACCAGACTCGTTTGCGACGATCTCCATTCAGCAGGCGCGCTGCCGCCAGCGTGGCGATCAAGATCAACGCGGTTAGCAGCATGTAGCCGCGTGTCTCCTGCGAGTAGTACACGGCCAGCGGCGCCATCGCCATCAAGCCGGCAGCAACGAGACCGGCCCGTTCGTCGTAGAGTTTGCCCAGTGCGTACGTCAACACGACGACGAGCACGCCGCAGACAACCGACAGATAGCGCACGACGAAATCACTCTCGCCTGCTGCGCGCATCCAGACACCAAGCAGCAGCGTGTGCAACGGCGGGTGATCCGTCGTCGCACTGAGCGCAATCGTCTGGGCCGGGTCTTGCTGCGCGAGTTGAATGCTGAGCCCTTCGTCATACCAGATGCTTTGAGTATCAAGGTGGTAGACGCGCAGGGCGAAAGCCAGCAATATGATGAGCAGTAACAGCCAACGAGATTTGATCAACATGACTGCGATTATAACAAACCCCTTGCCCCAGCAGAACCGATCGCCAATTTTGCCTCTTGACAGCTGCGCTGAATTGGTTTATTATAGGATCAGTCCTATATATTTTTAATCCTATAATATCTACATCCCATAAAGGGCCGCCTATGTCACTCAAACACGCCATTCTGGGCTTTCTCAATTACCAGTCGCAGACAGGTTATGAACTGAAAGAGGTCTTCGACGATTCGGTGCAGCACTTCTGGTCGGCCGATCAGAGCCAGATCTATCGTACCCTCAACGAGTTGATGACCGAGAACTGTGTGACGATGGAGGTGGTGCCGCAGGACAACCGACCGAACCGCAAGGTCTACACCATTACCAAAACCGGGCGAGAAGAACTCCGGCGCTGGTTACAGCAGCCCCCGCCCCAGCAAACATCGCGCAGCGCCGGTTTGATTCAGGTCTTCTTCGCCGGTCAGTTGAGCGATGAAGAAATCCTGCAGAAATTTGAAGCAGTAGCCGAGTATTGTCGCAAAGCACTGGAAGTTTATCAAGCCATTTCAAATGGAACGATCGCTGAATACGAAAAAGAAGTAGGGCCACGCGAGGCCTACTGCTGGAACCTGACGGTGGACCTCGGTCTGCGATCGGTGCAGGCCCAACTGGAATGGGCTGAGAATGTGATCAAGCAAATCAAGCGCGGCAAAATCCCCGCGAAGTAGGAGACTCCGATGAACATTACGATCCTCAACGGCAACCCGGACGAACGCAGCCCGGAATTCGATCGCTATCTTGCCGATCTGACCAGCACCTTGCAGGCGCGCGGCCACACGGTGACCTCTTTGACCTTGCGTGAGATGGATGTGCGATCGTGCAACGGCTGCTTCGGCTGTTGGATCAAAACGCCCGGCGAATGCTTCTCACCCGATGATGGACATACCATCCGTCGGGCCGTCATCCATTCGGACTTCACGCTGTGGGCTTCGCCGCTGCGCATGGGCTTCCCTAGTGCCCGCTTGAAAATGGTTATGGATAAATCGATCCCGTTGATCCATCCCTATTTCGTCGTGGAGAACAATGAAGCGCACCACCGCCCGCGTTACGACCACTATCCGCGCCTCGGCCTGTTGCTGAGCGCAGAAGATGACACTACCGCCGACGACGTACGCATCGTGTCCGATATTTTCAGCCGCACCGCGCTCAACATGAAGAGCCGTTTGGAATTTGCGTTCCTGACCGATCAGCCGATCGATGCTGTGGCGCAAGCCCTCACCGCCAACCAGCCGGGCACAGTACCGTTCAAGCATCACCTGTCGCCGACCAACGGTGTGACGATCAAGTCACCGCAACGACTAACCGTGTTCAACGGCTCACCACGCGGCCGCAAGGGCAATACGCCGTTATTGCTGGAAAAGTTTCTCGCCGGTTTCAATGCGATCCCTGGAAACACCAGCGAAGTATTTGATCTCAATCGACAGCACAACACGCCGCTCTTCACGCAGGCTTTTGCCGACGCCGAATGCGTCCTGTTGGGCTTTCCGCTCTATACCGACGCGATGCCGGGATTGGTCAAGGCCTTCATCGAAACGCTGGAGGTGTATCGCCATCGGGCCGGCAATTCCCCGATCGGGTTTCTGGTTCAATCGGGTTTTCCCGAATCGACGCATTCGCGCCACGTGGAACGCTATCTCGAACGGCTGGCGGCACGGCTCGGCAGTCCCTATCTGGGCACCATCGTCAAAGGCGGCGTCGAGGGAATTCGCATCATGCCCGACAACATGACGCGCAAACTGTACACCGGTCTGCAGCAGATTGGGCAGGTTTTCGCGCAGACGGGCCGCTTTGACGCCGACCTGCTGCACGCGCTTGCTAAGCCGGAATGGTATCCGTCTTATCTGGCCCCCGTCTTCAAGCTCTTCGTCAGGACGCCCCTGGCGACGTTCTACTGGGACGGCCAATTGAAGAAGAACGGCGTGTACGATCAACGCTTTGCGCGGCCGTACGCCGACTGAGCGCGCCACCACTGACTGATATTCACCACGCGAGGACACTCATGATGAACACCACGATAGAACACAAACAGCTGCAGCGCACCGGTTATGCCATCCACTACTTCGCATCCGGTCAACCCGGAAATCCACTCATCATCTTTGTGCATCCTGCCTTTGCCGATCATCGCGCTTTCGATTACCAGCTCGATTATTTCGCGCAGCACTACCGCGTCATCACCATCGATCTGCTGGGGCACGGGCTGTCACGCTTCAACGGCGGGCAGGACAATCTCGACTCTTCGGCCGAGCACATCCGCGCGATCATGGATAACGAAGGTTATCAGCGCGCCCATCTGGTGGGTGTCTCAATAGGTGCACTCATCGCGCAGTATGTGACGCTGTTATACCCTGAACGCATTGCATCGCTAACAGCGCTGGGCGGCTACAACATCAACGCCGACAATCAGGAAGTCCAGAAGGCGCAGCGCGACGAAGCACTGAAATGGATGCTGCGCGCGCTGCTGTCCATGAATTCTTTCCGCCGTTACGTGGCGACTTCAACGGTGATGAAGCCCGCCGAGCAGACCCGCTTCTATGAGATGGCGTCGGATTTCCAGTAGTGCTCCGCGCTGGATGGGTACATCCAGCGCCGCCAACCGCCCGCGGAGCGTGTACCCACGTGCAGCGGAACGAGAGCAACTGAAAAGTCACCAACACTTTTTCGTTATACTCGCGACAACCCGTCCATCTTGACAGGCAGAGTGCCCTCTCTATAATGGTTCACATACCAGAAGAGAGGTGCACAATATGAAACACCAGCCGTGGCGGCCGTTGGCCCGCGATTACGCTTTGATCACGGCGGGCGTTGTGTTGCAAGCATTGTCGATGGTGCTGTTCTACATCCCCGGTAATCTGGCCGCCGGCGGCGTGAGTGGCATCGCGCAGCTCATCGGCAACTACACTGGCTGGCCGATCGGCACACTGTACATTGTCTTGAATGTGCCGCTGCTCGGGCTGGGGTGGAAATACCTGGGCGGACGGCGTTTTTTGACGCGCACGATCTTTGCGGTGCTGAGCTACTCGATCGCGATGGATGCGCTGAGCGTGTTACTGCCCAAGAACGGGCTCACCTCCGATTCGATCTTAAACGCTCTGTATGGCGGCGTCGTCGGCGGCATCGGTGTGGGGTTAGTCTTGCGCGGGCAAGGCACCACGGGCGGCACGGACATTCTGGTGCGCCTACTTAACATCTGGCGCGGCATTCCTTACAGTCAGACCTATATCACCACCGATGTGGTCGTCGTCATGGCAGCCGGCCTATCGTTCGGCTGGAAGTCGGCGCTGTATGCCGTGGTGGCGTTGTATGTGGGCGGATTGGCGGCCGAGTTCGCCGCCGAAGGAGTACGCACCACGCGCACGGTGTTGATTATCACGACGAATCCACAGCCCGTGGCTCAACGGGTGATCAGCGAATTGCAACGCGGTGTGACGATGTGGGAGGGTCAGGGCATGTATTCGGGACAAGAACGACAGATTCTGTTTTGCACGGTCAGCCGCGCCGAAGTCAATCCGATTAAGGCCATCGTGCACGAGGCGGATCCGCAAGCGTTTGTGGTTATCGGCGAAGCCTATGAAGCGTTGGGCGAAGGCTTCAAACCGTTGCGGCCGTTATAACCCTCACCCCTGCCCGCCACTGAACAAGAAACCGCGTTTCTCCATCTGGTTGGGCGCGAACGATTAACATGAAGACCCTCGGTTTCTATTTCAGGAGAGGGGAGAAATCACCCGCATCGGCCATTTGCCTGAGTTGCGACTGACGTAATCAGCGCGATAACGCGCGAAGTCAGCGTCCAACGTTGAGAGGGGTAGAAACCGATCATTGATCAAGACGTCCGGATCGATGGTGCGAAGTTTGGTACTGACGCGAAACGCAGGGTTGATCTCGTCCCATTCAAAGCGAGTGGCCGGTGAAATCAAAGCCAGTTGTTGCCGCAGGCTGGCGTCGTCGCTTGAATGCAGCTTGCGCCATAGCTGCTCGTCCGTGCCCCAGAAATCATCTTCAGTAATTGCGCCGAGGTGCAGTGCCGCCTTGATGGCCCGCGCCGTCACTTCGTACAGCCCCACTTCGCGGAAGTTCGCCCAACTCGCTTTGTCCGCGGCGATGAAGGTGTCTGCCAGCCAGCGCGCGACGCCAACGTCAGCGACGCCGATGCGCCCGTCATGCACGATCAGATGATCGAGCGCGCGCTGAACTTCTTCGTCGGTAGACAGACCCAGATCGCGGCTATCGCGCAGGAAGTAATCCAACCGATCGGCGCACAGGCGAGGCGCGGGCTGTTCCAACAACGGGTAGTCTTCTTCGTGCAGGAAGTCACGCCAGTCATACCCATGCCTCGCCAACAGCGCGGGGACATCGCTGGCGCTGAGATGCGACTCTTTCCATTCTTCGTGATAACTCTGGCTTTCGTGACCATCAACTACATAATCGATCACGTGACTGAAGGCCGTGTGACTGACGTCGTGTAGCAACGCCGCAATTTGTTCGGCCAGCGGATCACGCGCATGCTGAGCGGAATGCCATGAAGTCGAAGCACGCGTGTGAAGCCGCCGTACCAGCAGCATCACGCCCACGGAATGATCGAGGCGCGTGACGGGCTGCGTGATGCCGATCAACGCGGTAATGCCGTGCTGCAACACGCCGCGCAGTCGCTGCATGGCCTGTGTCGACATGAGATCGAGCAGCACGGGCTCTTCGATCTCAACTTCGCCATAGATGGAATCGATGTAGTTCATAGGGTGTGATTATAGCAAATCGACGAGACCTGTCAGGTAGGTCGATCGATCGAGGAAGTTCAGAGGCCGCTGGACCCGCCTAAGGGCTTGCCAAGAAATAAGTCCGCACTTTCGACGCTCCCGCCGGATTGCAAATCCGGCGATGGGGGCTGGATGTGACCATCCAGCCTGGAGCAATCTGCGGAGTTGTTCTTTGACGGCTTCTTA
>PMCF01000162.1:39539-50235 GCA_003154115.1 Anaerolineae bacterium | reverse complement strand
CCTCACGTCCATGTCAGCCAGCACCCACTGGTCAAGCAAAAACTCACGCTCATGCGCGATGTCAATACCAAGCCGAAGATGTTTCGTGAGCTGGTACGCGAGATTTCGATCTTGATAGCTTATGAAGCGACAGCCGACATTCAGCTCAAAGACCAGGTGGTGACCACGCCGATGGGGACAGCAAACGGCTACGACTTGGGCGAAAAGATCGGCCTAGTGCCGGTACTGCGCGCCGGCCTGGGTATGGTGGAAGGCGTTTGGGAGATGATGCCCTCGGCCGAAGTGTGGCACATCGGCCTGTTCCGCGATGAGCGCACGTTGCAGCCGATCGCCTATTACAACCGTCTCCCAATAGCCCCGACAGTGGATATCTGCCTGGTGCTCGATCCGATGTTGGCGACCGGCGGCTCGGCGTCTGCCACAGTGGCTATTCTCAAGAAGTGGGGGGCCAAGAAGATCAAGTATATGGGCCTGCTCGCCGCGCCGGAAGGTATCGCCAAACTCACCACCGATCATCCCGATGTACCGCTGTTCCTGGCGGCGGTGGATGAACGGCTGAACGAGATCGGCTACATCGTGCCGGGGTTGGGCGATGCGGGCGATCGACAGTTCGGAACGGGGTAACGAATTGATGATTTTTGATTTCTGATTGCTGATTTGAAATCACGTTGCCGCGTCATTCCCGCGTGTTGTCGCTCACGTCGTACCCGGCACATCGTGCCGGCGACGCGCTAGGCGTGCGTGCCGCCAAGCCTTGCAGGCTTGGGTACGGCATGGCGGGAATCCATCCGCTCATCCAGCGTATTAGATGATTCTGGGTCATCCGACTTCAGCGGGAAAGCCGATTTAGAAACCGGATTTCTCCGTTCCTGATGAATCCGTCATCTAAGCCGTAGAAACCCGGTTTCTCAGTCATCATGATGCCCAAACTTACCTTACACGAAATCTATCTGGCCGGGCAACGCATCGAGCCGTATGTCACACGTACGCCGCTGGTGCGTTCGCCTTTGCTCAGTGCACAGTTGGGCTGCGACTTATGGCTGAAATTGGAGAACCGCCAGCACACCGGATCGTTCAAGCCGCGCGGTGCGCTGAACAAGATTCTGTCGTTGAGTGCTGAAGAGCGTGAGTGCGGCATCGTCGCGGCATCGGCAGGCAATCATGCCCTGGGTGTCGCCCATGCCGCGCAATGCCTAGGTCTACCTCAAGCTGATGTCTTCGTGCAAGCCAATGCGGCTCCCGCCAAGATTGTCAAGCTGCGGCAGTACAACGTCAATCTGCATCTCGTCGGTCAGCTCTTCGATGAGGCACAAGCCGCGGCTTTTGAATTTGCGCAACGGACAGGCGCGACGTTTGTCTCAGCCTACGATGATCTGCACGTCATCGCCGGGCAAGGCACGGTCGGGTTGGAGATCATGCAAGACCTGCCCGATGTCGACACGCTTGTGGTGCCGGTAGGCGGCGGCGGATTGATCGCCGGGCTAGCTACCGTGGCGAAGTCGCTCAATCCCACCATGCGCATCATCGGAGTGAATCCAGCCGCCTCACCCTCGGCCTTTCTCTCCAAACGCGACGGCACTCCCTACGAAACGTACGAGAACGAACCGACGTTGGCGCACGGGCTGGCCGGTGGCTTTGGGCGCGTGCCGTTTATGGTCGGCATGATGTGGATCGACGAGATCGTGTTGGTCAGTGAAGAGGAGCTAAGGCACGGCATCGCGGCGGTGATCGATTCCGATCAGCTGTTGATCGAAGCCTCGGGGATCGCGGGCCTGGCGGCGATGCTGGCGGGCAAGATCACAGCTGCGCGGAAGTGTGTCTGTGTGTTGACGGGCGGGAACATCGACACGCCGACATTGAAAGCGGTCTTGAACTCGACTTCTGGCTAGACGTGTTGCGTGGTGCGTGACCTCCAACAGACTACGCACCACGCAACACGCAACACGCTATGCCCTTCCTTCTCGTCTTTCTCGCCTCCTTTCTGCTCTCGCTGGTCCTCACGCCGCTGGCGGGCCAGCTCGGTCAACGCCTCAACCTGGCCGACGAACCCGGCGGACGGCGCAAGCACGCCGGCCGCATCGCGCGCACGGGCGGCATCGCACTCTTTATCAGTTTCGTCGCTGGCGTTTTAATCACTCAACGCCTCGCTCTGCCACTGCTCAGCACACAGTTAGGGTTCGACGTGCGGACCGATCCCAACGAAGCCACGCGCATCGGCGGTTTGCTGATCGGCTTGAGCATTGTCTTCGTGTTCGGCTTGCTCGACGACAAATTCGAATTCAGGCCGGGGCTGCAATTCGTGGCGCAGTTCGTCGCCTCGATCGTCGCCATCGCTTCACTCATCATCATCGAGCGCTTCAACAATCCGTTCACCAACCAGCAAGTGATTCTTAGCGACATCGCGCCGTGGTTGATCGTGCCGCTATCGTTGTTCTGGTTGATGGGCATGATGAACACCGTCAACTGGCTGGATGGACTCGATGGATTAGCTGCGGGGATCGCGGCGATTTTCAGCGCGGTGCTGTTCGTGGCGATGGTGCAAGACACTGCCACACAAGATCCGCAGTTGAGCATCGCCCCCCTGCCCCTGGCTTTGCTCGGCGCGACCCTGGGCTTCTTGCCCTACAATTTCTATCCCGCCAGAGTCTTCATGGGATCGAGCGGCGCGTTGACGCTGGGTTTTGCGTTGGGATGTCTGGGCATTATCGGCGGGGCGAAGATGGCGACGGTGCTGCTGGTGCTGGCGGTGCCCATCATCGATGTGGCCTGGCTGATCGTCTCGCGTGTCCGGCACGGCCAGTCGCCGCTGCAAGGCGGACGCGATCATCTGCACTTCCGCTTGCTCGATCTCGGTCTCTCGCAACGGCAGATCGTGATCGGCTATTATTTGATCAGCGCGTTGTTCGGTGCGCTGGCATTACTGATCGAAGCGCGTATCTACAAGGTGCTGGCGCTGGGCGTGTTGGGCATCGTTACCTTGATCGTATTGATCATCGTCGCGCAGAAGAGCGAGCAAGTGGAGCAAACGAAGAAATGACCCGCTTGACGATTTTGCACACCAACGATCTACATGGTCGCGTCGAGCAGGTCTTCCGCATCGCCGCGCTGGCCAGGCAGATCAAGCAAGAAGTCACCGCCAGCGGCGGCCACTGCGTGTTATGGGATGCGGGCGATGCCGAAGACACCATTCTCTACGAAAGCAGCATGACCAAAGGCCGCGCCATGCTGGCCGTGCTGCGCGGCGCAGGCTACGATCTGGAAACGCTGGGGAACGCGACACCGCTGCGTTATGGGCCGCAAACGATCGCCGGACTGGCCGAAGACTTCGGCCGCCCGTTGCTGTGCGCGAATATGTTCGAGCCCGATGACGATCGCCTCGTGGCAGGTCTGGAGCCGTACACCCTGCAACGCTATGGCGATCTCACCGTCGGCATTATTGGCCTGACTGATCCCATGGCCTTCTACTCCTTCTTCAAACTGAAGATGGGCGATCCGGTGCAAATTCTGCCGCGCCTCATTTCAGAAGTATGCGCCCGTGGTGCGCAGACGATCGTCGTGTTGTCGCATCTCGGTTCCAAGAAAGATCAAATCGTCGCCGAAAATGTCGCGGGGATCGATCTCATCATTGGCGGACATGATCACGTTGAACTAAACCCACCCCTGATCGTCAATCAGACCCTCATCGCGCAGGCTGGCGACTACGGGCGTTATCTGGGAAGACTCGATCTGGAAATCGATCCGCACAGCGGGCGAATCGTGTACCATCACGGCGAATTGATTCCGATTACGGAAGAGCTGCCGATCGATCCTGACGCGCAGCGTGTGTTTGCGGCACAACAAGCACGAGTGCGGCAAATCGCTGACCGTGTGCTCGGCGTGGCCGCGACTCCGATCGAGTGGGCGCCCGATCGCGAGTGCACGGCGGGTAATCTGGTGGCCGATATGCTGCGCGAGCGCACGCAGGCTGATGTGGCGTTAGTGCTGGGCGGACACTGGCGCTGCGGACTGGAGGCCGGCGACATCACCGTGGGCGCGCTGTATGACGCGTGTCGTTCTACGGCCAACCCCGGCCTGACGTCGCTGACCGGCGCGCAGCTCGCGCAGTTTGTGCAAGCCGGTTTAAACCCGAAAGCCAGCGGGCGCACGCCCAAAGCCTTACGCGGCACACCCGTTGGCTGGCCGCATGTTTCTGGAATGAGCGTGCGGATGAAACGGGGCGAACCCATCGAGTTCTGGATTGGCGGCGAACCGCTGCAACTCGATCGAACCTATCAAGTCGCTGGAACCGATCTAGAGTTCTCTGAGATCATCGGCTATTTGAGGGTGCCTGATGAATTGGTCGCTTACGAAGTGCCGACGATCGTGCCGGAGGTCTTAGAGGACTACCTCGCGCAGCACACGCCGATCGGGTCGTTTGATCAGCGCTTCTTTTTCTTGGAGGATTGATCGGCGGGAGAAGTGTATTCCACGCGCCGGCCCAGCGCGCGGCCCGAAGTCGCTTCGAGCAGGAAGATGATCACGACGAAGGGTATATCGACGATCAGCGTGATGGTGAAGGCGGCGGCCAGCCAGCGCAGCGCTTGATCGACTACGAGGCCCAGTCCCTCAATGGCCGAGTTCAAGCCCAACGCGATCGCGAGCGACAACAGCAGCAAGCTGAAGAGAATCACCGGCGGCCACGTTTCTCGATCGGACGGGCTGGGCATCATCGCATTCGCGATCGAGAATAACAGATAGAGCCACAACCACGCATCCGCCGCGCGCAGCAAACCGCCCAACGAAGCGAGCAAACCCGCGATATCACCCCGCTGCACGGCCACGCCCAACGTGCTGATATCAAACGCAAAACGGATGATCAACAAGATGGCGAGGCTGCCCGCTATCAACGGAGCGAGGCCGATCAAACTTCCGCGGACCACATCCACCCGTTCCACTCGCACTGATCCGAGTCGCACATGCCCATCGGCTTGACGGCGCGGCACCACCGTTAGATTCGCCGCCTGCACACCCAACAGGCGCGCCATGCAGGCGTGCGACAGTTCATGCAGGGCTACCCCGGGCAGCAGCGGCAGCGCATACAACATCAACGCCATGTCGGCGTGCCCGGTGATCAAGTAGGCGGCGCCATGCAAGTGTTGATGCACCCAACGCTGCACCAGCACCAGCACAACTAGCGTAATGAGAAACCACAAGAACGACGAAAGCAGCATGTGGAATTCAACCTTCACTCAATCAACGATCGATCCCGTCGCGATCAGAAAATCCCAACAGCCGTACCGGCCAGAAACGCTGGAAAACAAGCGCTTTGCGCGCCAAGTTGATTTGCCTTTTTGCCTCATCATAGTATACTAAAGCCAGTTCTTCAAGCCCTTCCGGCCCCGAAGACAAAAATTCCATCCCAAGGAGATGTGATTCATGGCTAAGAAACGTTTGACGAAGTCGGAATTTGTAGCAGTCCTCGCCAAGAAGAGCAACCTCGAGAAGAAGCAAGTCACCGCCCTGCTCGTGGCGTTGGACGAAGTCGTCTATAAGGAACTCGGCAAGGGCGGCGCGGGCGAAGTGGTGCTGCCCGGCTTGATCAAATTGGTCACGGTGAAGAAGCCCGCCGTGCCCCAGCGCGAAGGCATCAATCCCTTCACTGGCCAGCCCGCCATCTTCAAAGCCAAGCCCGCCAGCAAGGTGGTGAAGGCGCGCCCCGTCAAGCAACTCAAGGACGCCATCAAGTAAGTCTCGTCGTCAGGAACAAGAAGGCCCCGCGAATGATAGGCGGGGCTTTTTGTTTGTCGCAGATACCAACTGAGAAGCAAACCCTCGCCAGGGTATGCTTCCCTGCTTACTTCACCAGCGCCGTCGCTTTGATGATGCCCACAAAGTCCGCCACTTTCAACGACGCGCCACCCACCAGCGCACCGTCGATTTCCGGGCTGCCCATGAATTCAGCCGCATTGGCCGCCGTGACGCTTCCACCATACTGCACCCGAATGCCCTGCGCCAGCACTGCGCCAAACAACGAGGTCAGGGGCACGCGGATGTTTTGCGCGATGACGGCCGTGGCATCTTCGCCGCTCGAAGCGCGGCCCGTGCCGATCGCCCACACCGGCTCATACGCAATCACGATCGACTTGGCCTGCTCGGCGGTGAGTCCCGCGAGTCCGTTCAAGACTTGATTGCTGACGACGGACGCCGTTTCGCCCGCCTCGCGCTGCGCCAACGTTTCGCCCACACACACGATGGGCGTTAACCCAACCTTCAAGGCAGCATTGACGCGCTTGTTCACGGTGGCATCGGTTTCGCCGAAATACTGGCGGCGTTCGCTGTGGCCGATGATCACGTAAGTGACCAGGTCCTTCAACATCACCGCCGCGATTTCACCCGTAAACGCACCCTTCTCTTCCCAAAACACATTCTGCGCGCCGACGCCGATCTTCGATCCGGCCAGCGCGTCCTTCACCGCCGTCAACGCCACGAATGGCGGACACACGACCATTTCCACCTGCCCGTGTCCGCGAAGCGGCGGGCCGCTGGGCGCCTCGACATCGGCCGTGGCTTCGCGCAAAGCGCGCACCAGCTCGACGGCTTCGCCGACCGTCTTGTTCATCTTCCAGTTACCGGCAATAATTGGAACTCGCATCTTTTCTCCTTTGGATTCCCCGCAGAATAAACGCTGGAATTATACCGCGCCACGTGAAAAAAACGAACGGACTTATTTGAACCGATCGGGGGCGCAGTCAATGCTGCTCAGCACCGGATGCATCCACGGTGGCGCTTTGACCAGCACGTCTGGCCCGCCCGCTTGGCGCAGCTCATTCAGCGCCCGCAGCCGTTCATTTTGCTTGATGAGCACACACGCCTTCAAGAAGTGCGCCGAACTCAGATCGGGATTCAGGCGAATTGCCCGATCGAGTGTCTCATTGGCCAGGTTCAGATTGCCACGCAGCAGCTGGGCCAAAGCGACACCCACCAACGGCTCGGCGTTGTCAGGAGCCTGGTTGCTCAGCTCATCAAAGTGTGGCTGCGCTCGATCGGGTTTGTCAAGCGCCAGCCAACTTTCTCCGGCCAAAGTGTGTAAGGCCACGCGTGGTTCAGGCGGCAGATCGGGATTTCGATTCAGCATCTTCTCGCTGTTCTGCGCCACTTGCGTCAATTCGGCTTGCGCTTGATCGAGCTTGTCCTGCGCGATGAGATCATTCGCTCGTTGGAACTGCGCCTGCAGCGGCGCGACATCGGGCGGTTGATTCGGTTGATCGACTTGCGCGGGCGGTTGGCCGGGGAGGTTCTGCGTGGGCACTTGCGCTTGCGGTGGAGGCGGTTGCTGCCGATTGCGATCGAACACGACGAATACGGCGATCGCCACAACGGCAAGCGCGAGCACACCCAATCCGATCCAGAGACCCGTGTTGGAATGTTTAGGTGCTGTCGCCGCGACTGTCGGTTCCAACACAGGAGCAGCTAGTGGGGCCGCCACCGGAGCGATCGGGGGTGGAACAACCGCAGGCTGATCGGCGACACCACGCCGCTGCGCTTCGGGTGCTAAAGCCTGCGTGGGTGCTTCAGAAATGATCGTCTGCGCCGCCTGTTCGAACGCCGCCATCAATTCGGCCACGCTGCCATAGCGATCGTCACGCTCTTTCGCCAGTGCCTTGAGCAGCACACGTTCGAGTGATTCCGGGAAGCCGGGCTTGATCGATCGAGGCAAGGGCAGCGGCGCGTAGATGTGATCGTGAATCACCGCGTAGGGCGTATCAGCCTGATAGGGCACGCGCCCGACAAGCAATTCATACATCACCACGCCGAGCGAATAGACATCGGTGCGTGCATCCAGATCCGGATCGCCGCGCGCCTGTTCGGGCGAGATGTACTGCGGCGTGCCGACGAGCGCGTCCTGCGACAACGTCGATTCGCCCGCCTGCGCAATGCGCGCCAGTCCGAAGTCGGCGAGAAACACCGCGCCATCGGGCGTGAGCAGAATGTTGCTGGGTTTCACATCACGATGCAGCACGCCCTGGCTGTGCGCGTAGGATAACGCCTCGCCGACCGGGCGCAAGACCCGTATCACTTCCGGCAAAGTCAGATCGCTTTTGGATAGACGAGCTTTGAGTGTCTCGCCGTCGATGAAGCGCATCACCAGATACGGCTGGCCGTTGTGCTCGTTGAAGTCGTACACGGGCACGATGGCGGGATGCTGCAACTTGGCGACGATGCGCGCTTCGCGTTGAAAGCGCGTGAGGAATTGAGGGTCCTGCTTGAACGCGGGATGCAGCACTTTGATCGCCACAAAGCGATCGAGGCTGGCGTGATAAGCCTTGAAGACCGTCGCCATGCCGCCGCTGCCCAACTGTTCGATAATCTGATATGGCCCAACGTTTTCACCTTTGGTAAAACTCATGGCGCGCCCCCAGAGTGATTTGCAGGCATTATAGCCTCGATAATCTGTGCGGGCAATGTGTGGGTGTAAAATTCACGTAAACATTCCGCGCTCACAAGTGGGGTATAATGTGCGCCGCATCATTCCTGACCTTTACGATATGGAGGCTAAGCGAGATATCCATGAAGTTCGACAAGCGAACTGGTATCTGTCAATTGGTAATTCTATTATTCGTCGTGTTCAGCGTTGCAGGCTGCGGGTCGGCCACTGAGACGAGTCAACCCCCGAAAGGGCCGTTTGGGTTGGTGTACTTCCGCGCGAACCAACCCGCCAATAGTGACGTTGGCGCTTTCTACTACTACGACTTCCATACCAAACAAGTGCGTCGCCTGACAGACAATAGTATCTCCAAATACACAAGAGACATTCAATGGTCACCAGTTGTGGGTAAGTTTGTTTATGGCGCAGGCGACTCGAGAGAAGCAGAGATTTACACAACTGATTTAGCCGGCCACACAACTCGCCTAACATCGAATAAACGAGAGGATGCGATGCCAGGTTGGTCACCAGATGGCAAGCAAATCGTATATACCTCGGCAGATGAAATATCATTTGCCTCGAACATCCGGATTATGAATGCGGATGGAACCGGACAAATCGCACCCTTTGAAGGCTCGAACATTCTGACAGGTGATATTGCACCGTGGAGTCCAACCGGACAGCTGGTTGCCGTAGGTGGTAAATTCCATGGGCAACCTTACTACGATGAAAGTTCCATTATCTATATCGTTGACGCCCAAACTGGAAAGGTTAAATATCAATTGGCAGATGGCGGAGTGCACCTACGGATGGACTGGTCACTGGATGGTCGACAACTGGCCCTTATCAGAAAAAATGCCGACAAGGCAGAACTGATTATTTGGGACCTAGCGAGTGATGAGGTGAAGAAGATCGCAGACTTGCCAGGCGGAGGAAGCATCGATTGGTCGCCTGATGGGCAGCATATTGCTGTCATGTCGGGATCGATGAAAGACCAACTCCATATCAGGTCTTTCGATTAAATTCTAAGTGGTTTCCACGATTTGGGAAACCAGCGTTGATACAAATTAGGCGGGCAGGCTAACGCATGCAAGATCGTGCGTTGCAACTCCGAGAGTGGCGTCAGCAGATAGAAAATCTGCGTGCCCTTTTGCACCAGCGTCAGGCTCACCGTTTTGAAGGCGCGCAACAAACGCTCCGTGGTGGGTTGCGCCGTCTTGCGCGTCGCTTGACCGGGATACAAGCCGCCCAAGGTGCGGTCGTCTTGCGCCAAGGTGCGCCGCACTTGATATTCCGCCACGGCCAGCACCCGGGCCGCCAAGGTGAGCAACCGGGTCAGGCCGATCGCATGATCGTCCCGCTGCACCCACAGCGGGGCGAGCGACAACGCCCGGCCTTTCAAGCGGGCGCAATTCCGCTCGACCAACCATTCGTCCCGATAGGCCAGGACGGCTTGATCCAACGGCAACTGTCGGACCGGGGCATTGGTGACGTAGACCCGCCAGCCCAGCCGCGGCTCCAGCGCCCGCAATCGGGCCCGGTTTTCTTTCACCTTGACGAGGTAGCGGCAGCGTTCTTCGCGTCGAGCAGGGGCACCGCGATAGGCGCGGATCGTCCGTTGTTCCGTTTCGCGCTGAAGTTTGACGGTCAGCAATCCGCTGACGGCATAGCGCTCCACAATAGCGTCCACGGCGGCCTGCACCGCGGTCGCCTCAGTAAATTGGCGCTGCCCACGCCCACGCGGCGGAGTCAAGGCGCGGAGATCCGCTTGCGCCTGGGCCAAGCGTTGATGCAAACTGCACACCGCGGCCTGGGCATACGCCGTCGAGCGCACAATCAGGACGCGCTCGCTCCAAGTGACGGTTCCCGTCTCGGTGTCAGCCGTCAACCGCCGGCGGCATTCATAGGCCTCGCCCAAGCGCGTTTGCCCATCGGTGTCCCAGACGGGCTGCAGGCGGACCTTCCCACGCACCGCCTCATCCACCCAGTGTTCCAACTGCGCGGGCAGGTCGCCCACTTGTGCCAGGGGCATCAGATAGGAATTCCCCGTCTGCGCCACGTAGGCCCGCGTCGCCAGCGCCCCCATCTTGCAATCTCCAATGTACAGCAAGCCCTGCGCGGGCAAGGTGGCGCGCAACCGGGCGATCATCGGCACATACAACCCGTCATCGGCGGTGTTCCCGGACACGACGTCGGCCCCCACCAATACGCCCAACGGATCCAGCGCCGCCAGCATGACCTTCAACTGGCGCAAATCCGGGCGATGATCTTTCGAGTGCCCCCGTTGGAACA
>PMCF01000162.1:0-39527 GCA_003154115.1 Anaerolineae bacterium | reverse complement strand
TCCAACGGCTCCCAGACTTCCGGCAAACTCAACCAGCGCGCGATTTCCGCCAGCCGATCATCGCTCACATCCAGCGGACGCACCGCTTGCCCCCACAAGCCCGCCCACAGGTGCGGCAGATCCGCTACCCAATCCTGCACGTGGCTCATAAAGTGGTTGTGTTCGCTCAAAATATGCACCAGCCAGGTGACCATGGTTTTGCCCGGACTCAGGCCCTCCCAGTTCCCGTGCGGCGGCTTGACTTGATCCAGCAGATCGTCGTACCCCAAGACGTCATGTAACACGTACATCAACAACGGCACATCGGCGATGGCTTCGTGGGCTATGTGGGTAGTAGTCATTCCCGCAGTATACCTGATGAATCTCCGATTTACTCATTTTTTTAAGCGAAAGACCTGCCATATCTATACGATTCAACCGGATGGACAGAACTTGAAAGACCTGACCCCCGATCTGCAATATGCGACCTTTGACGGGCCGTGGACCTGGTCACCCGATTCCAGATGCCTGGCATTCAGCGCGGTTACTTCGAAAGATCCGTTCCAATCGGATCTCTTTGTGCTCGACACGGTGACTAATGACAGAATCAAAATCACCAGTGAGCCCAACTTTTACGCCACGGCTTCCTGGGTTTGGTCATCTGCGGGATTCCCATCTTGCGAGACGATTTTCCAGAACAAGTAAAGTCTACCTGCCGCTACGTATATGTGCGACGACACCCCCCGTCGCCAAGGCCCGTTATCGCGCCCGCTTCACCTTCGATCCGAACTCGATCAGCATCGGCTACAGCGGGCTGCACGACATCTTCGTGGGACGCAGCGGCACCATCGATGTGTTCCGCGTGCAAGTGACCAAATTGTACGGCTCCTATCAACTCCGCACGCAGGCGCGTTTCGACAGCGCCACCTACACCACCACGGCCTGGCTGCCCATCGCCGATGCCGCCCACCTGATCGAAATCGACTGGCAAGTGGCCAACGCGTGGCGATGCGCAAGAACGGCGGAGCGCCTACCTGGTTCATCAGCGATCAGTTGGGCAGCACCTCGCTGGCGCTGGATGCGATCGGCAACGAGATCGTCAACTCGCGGCAGAAGTACACTCCCTTTGGCGAGACGCGGAGTGGATCATCTCCGACGGATCGACAATTCACCGGGCAGCGCGAGGAGACCGGCCTCGGCTCCCTGTACGACTTCAATGCGCGAATGTACAGCCCTTATCCGCTGACGTTGCGCCCCGCGGCGCTGATTGAGTGCGGTATAATGAATGCGCAATGCTAGATGATTGAGGGGACGAGGAAATCAAGATGAACAAAGTTCTGCAACTGACCGCCGTGATCGAACGCGAAGGCGAGGGCTACGTTTCGACGTGCCAGGAATTCGATATCGTCAGCCAAGGGGATACCGTGGAAGGCGCGCGAGTCAATCTCGTCGAAGCGGTGGAAGGCTTTCTCGAAGCCGCATCTCCGTCTGAGATTCGACGGCGCTTGAAGAAAGAAACCTACATCATGCCCATTATGCCCACGTTGTCGAAGCCCCGCCCTAAAGTGGCCGCAAGGTCGAAGGGTGCCTAAGTTACGCGTGCTGTCCGGGCGTGAGGTCTGCCAGATCATGGCGCAACATGGCTTCCAGCAAGTGCGGCGCAAGGGCAGCCATATCATCATATTGTCCCGCTCTCTGTTTGAATGTTAAGCAACGACGAGATCGCTGTTGAGCAGCGATCTCGTTTGGTACGCGGGCGGTGTCAGTGGTGAATGTCTTTGGCGGCGCGCGGCTTGTCTGGCGACGACGGCGTGTGGGATAATACGAACGGCTTCACTTTCCATCAAGTGAAGCCGTCTCTCTTTAACAACCGAATCGGGTTTGGCACGAACTACGAGAAGAACGCCGCCCCCACCGCCGAAGCCCGCTATCGCGCCCGCTTCACCTTCGATCCGAACTCGATCAGCATCGGCTACAGTGGGACGCACGACATCTTCGTCGGGCGCAGCGCGCGCGACGCTGTGTGTAAGATATTGAAAGAGCTGACGATGTCGCCCGCCGCATGATGCGTCGTGCAGTGTCATTCCCGCGAAGGCGGGAATCCAGAAGCCCTATCGGTGTGATTCGCCAGCGGTAAACCTGGATGCCCGACGCGCTCAGCGCGCCTCCGCCACAGTGCGGCGGGCAAGGCGTAAGCCCTCGGGCATGACAGCTGAGTAATGACGCTGCCTCGTTCACTCAACACCACGATCTGGATCAGCCTACCGTAGCGGGCAGTCGAGACTGCAGAAACTTTTGCACCTCTTCATCCGTTGGCAGTGACGCCTGCGCCCCGCAGCGTGTCAATGCCTCGACCGGGAAAGACGGAACCATGCGGCTCGCCATCAACCAACACAGCGCCGCCCGGTTGTGGCTTCGCGGCGCTTCTGGTATGATCAGCGCCACTTTATCTCAGGACTTACCATGGAACTTGTGCCGCTGCTTTTAGCGTATTTATTACCCCTCAGTTTGATTCTCGTGGCGTGGGGCGCGTGGGACACCGACCGTGTCCGCGATCAAGCAGTGACCGCCATCCTCATCATTGCCACCGTGATCGTGTCGTATACCATCATCGGCTTTGGACTGCAATTCGGCGGCATCGGTCTACGGCCCGATGTGCCCGCTGGCCTGCACGGGCTCGATCGGATGTGGTCGCCCGTCAGTAGTTCCACGGGCAGTTGGGGCGTGGTGGGGCTAGAGGGATTTCTGTTGCAGGTAGAGTCGAGTCTGCCCGGCGATACCGCCCTGCTCTTCACCGTCTTTCTGCATCAACTACCCATCGTCATCACGGCCTCGTTATTACCCGGACTGGCCCTGGCGGGACGCGTGCGCGCCGGGATCATCGCCTTCATCACCATTCTCACCGCGGGTTTCATCATTCCATTGGCAGGTGCGTGGGCCTGGGGCAATGGCTGGTTGATGACGCTGGGCACCGATGCGAAACTCGGTCATGGCTTGATCGATCTCGGTGGGATCGCTTCGGCTTTCGTTGCGGCCGGATTCGTCACGCTTGCGGCGTTGATCGCCCTGCGCATTCGGCATGAAGACAAACCGATCGAGCCACTGGCGCTCATCAGCCCGGCCCGATCGATCTTCGGCGCGATCCTGTTTCTGATCGGCTGGCTTGTGTGGATCGCCGTCGACCCGATCGTGTCGGCCTTCACTTCGATCAATCTGAGTTTCGTGCTCGCCAACGTTCTCATCGGCACGGCGGCGGCCGCCATCGTCGCGCTGTTTATCGGCTGGTTCTTTAGCGGCCATCCCAACATCCCGCTTGCGGCGCGCGGCGTCATCGGCGGATTGATCGTCGCCACACCGCTCGCGGCCTTTGCGCCGACGTGGGCTGAGCTCGTGGCGGGCGGCGTGGGCGGATTCTTGATCGCGTTTGGATCAGTGGCGCTCGAACGTTGGCTGCGCTACGACGACAGCATTGGCGCCGTAGCATTGGGTGCGTTGGGCGGCGCGTGGTCGTTGTTGGCCGCCGGCCTGTTCGCCGATGGGACGTATGGCGCAGGCTGGAATAATGTAGGAACGGAAGAATATCTGGGCGTGCCAGGTCAAGGCGTGACCGGCCTCATCGCCCGCGCGAATCTCCCCAACGATCCCGGTCAATTCACGGCACAGCTCACGGGCGTCATTGCGATTGCACTGCTGGCTTTTGTTGTGACGTGGTTATTGACGAGACCCTTGCGTGGACTAAACAATCGAATGAGGGAATGAGAGACGGAGAGAACCCTTTGTCACGTCGTCCCCACAGTGCAACGGAGTGGGATTGATCATTGATCATTGTTCATTCTTCATTGCTCATTGCCTCAATCACTTCTTCATCCGTGACCTGCCCAAAGTAGCGATAGAACGCGCCGACCGCGTAGAACTCATACGGCGCTAGCAGGCACTCCACCCGATCGGCTTCACGCGCTAACTCACGATACACCGTGGCATGCGGCCCGACCGGCACGGCGGCAATCAACGTCTTGGCGCCAGCCGCCCGCGTGGAGCGCAGCGCCGCGATCAACGTCGAGCCGGTCGCGACCCCGTCGTCGACCACAATCGCTACGGCATCTTTCACCGGCACGCGCGCCCGTCCCTGTCGATACACCTGGGCCCGTCGCGCCAGTTCATGCCGCCACAGATCGATCTCACGATCGACGTGCTGCCGGGAAACCAGCAAGGCGGCAATCAAAGTCTGATCGAGCAGCGTGGTGCCATCGTCCGCCACGGCGCCGATCGCCAATTCAGGATTACCGGGTGCGCCGATCTTGTGCGTGAGGCAGACATCCAGCGGAGCTTGCAGCGCCCGCGCAATTTCACATGCCACCAGCACGCCGCCGCGCGGAATTGCCAACACCACCAGCGGATCTGAGCTGCCGTGCAGATCGCTTAGAGCAACCGCGAGTTTCTTTCCGGCTTCGGCACGATCGAGGAACATATGAAATCATCCCCATTACTGCTCAGCCGTCACTGCGAGGAGCGTTTCGCCTGGCGCACCCCCGACGCGATGCGTCGGACAGGGCGTGTGCGACGAATACGACTAGCAACGAGCGCCAATTGGCATTGAGATTGCTTCGTCGCCACGCCCCGCCGAAGGGACGAAGCGGGGGCGCGCCTGGCGAAAACGCTCGCAACACTTGCACCCACTGCNNCTGCGTGCAGTGCGGTGTGACGGCGGGCTGAGTGGTAACCTTGCGTGGCTGATACATTCCACCCAAGGTCTCGGCAGGGGGGTATACAGCAAAACTGTTGGGTGGGCATACTGCCCAGCCACGCTCGCGCTGGATGTGCCATCCAGCAGGAGCATATCCCACAAGTCACCAACACTTTTGCGTTATACTCCTCGGCAGGATGCTACTTGCCCGTCAACGGAGCGTGCACCAAAATAGTGTACTCCGCGCCATTCGGTTTCAGATCGCTGCGAATCAACGCGACCTGCTTCACTTCCCACTGCCCCAAAGAGCCCACCGCCGCCGCTTGTACCGCATCGCCGATCTTCTTCTGATCGATCTGGCGCACATCGCGGGCCAGGCGGCCTAACGTCAGATGCGGGGTAAAGTCGCGCACCTCAGTTGGATACCCCAAAGGGGCGATGGCATTTTCCACTGCGCGCTGCAGCACATGCAGCCGATGTCCGTCGTCTTTAACTCCCACCCACACTACGCGTGGGCGATGGACATTAGGAAAGCAGCCCGCTTCGCTCACCTCCAACGTGAAGGGCGCATGTAAAGCGGCGGCCGTGCGCAGCGCCGAAGTGATCAGCCCCAACTGATCAGACGGCACCTGCCCCAGAAACTTCAACGTGAGGTGAATACTATCGGCCTTGACCCAGCGAACGGTATTGGGCGGCACCTGTGGCTTCAGGCGCGCCTCGACCATATCCACTTCGTCGAGAATGGCAGAGGGTAGTTCAATGGCGATAAAAGCGCGGATGGCATCCATAGTCTCTCCTGGCAATTTGATTATAGCACGAGCGCGCCGCCACCAGGAAGTGGGCGCGCCCACGCGGGCGCAACCCCGCGGAGGGTTGAACCTTGGCGGCGAGTTTGCGGTATACTTGCCGACGTTGCACATCTTCCCGCGGAGACTCTTCTCATCATGACTGATCCGAAAACAACTGCGCAAGCGCTGATCACCAATGTGGAAAAGGTGATCGTCGGCAAACACGACACCATCGAATTAGCCATCATCAGTTTATTGTGTCAGGGGCATTTGCTCATCGAAGATGTGCCCGGCGTCGGGAAAACGATGCTCGCCAAATCGATCGCCAAATCGATCGGGTGCGTGTTCAAGCGCATTCAGTTCACGCCCGACATGCTGCCCAGCGACGTAACCGGCGTGCGCATTTTCGATCAGCGTTCGCGTGAGTTCGTGTATCAACCCGGCCCGATTCAGGCCAACATCGTCCTCGCCGACGAGATCAATCGGGCCACCCCCAAAACGCAGGCTGCGCTCCTCGAAGCGATGGAAGAGCGCCAGGTGACCATCGACGGCGAAACGCACAAGCTCGACGAACCCTTCCTCGTCATGGCCACCCAAAACCCGATCGAGTATGAGGGCACCTTCCCGCTGCCTGAAGCTCAGCTCGATCGGTTCATGCTGCGCATCCGCCTGGGCTATCCTGAACCGCACGATGAAATCACGGTGCTCAACTCGCAGCAGCGCGTCCACCCGATCGATTCGCTGGAACAAGCTATCGTGGCATCAGAACTGCTCGCCGCACAGGCCGCCATCCGCGAAATCTACGTGGATGTGCTGATCAAGACCTACATCATCGAGATCGTCACGCGCACGCGCAAGCACGCCGACATTTACCTGGGCGCGTCGCCGCGCGGCTCGCTGACCCTGTTCCGATCGGCGCAGGCCCGCGCCGCTTTGCAAGGCCGCGACTATGTTATCCCGGACGACGTCAAAGTCCTGGCGCCTTTTGCGTTAGCACACCGGATCATTGTCAGTCCTTCGGCGCGCATCAAAGATGTGGACGCAGAATCGCTCATCCGCGAAATCCTGGCCTCGGTCGCCGTACCGGGTGGATCGGTAAAACCCAATTAACCTATGACCCGCGTTCGCACTGTTGTCATCATCGGATTAGCGGCCCTGTTTCTGGGGCTGGCCACCTCGCGCACGCCGTTCTTTACGGTGTTTTACGCCGTGGTGCTGGTGCTGCTGGTGACGTATTTTTGGGCGCGCCTCGCGCTAAGCCGCGTGCAGCTGGTGCGTCAGACCCGCACCCGCCGCGCTCAAGTGGGCAGCACGTTGAGTGAGACCTTCACGATCCGCAATCGCGGGCTCATCCGCAACATGTGGGTCGAAGTGGACGATGAATCGGATCTGCCCGGTCATCACGCCAGTCACATCATCTCCAGTCTCTCCGGCAAATCCGAGTATACGTGGAAAGCGCGCACCTTCTGCCGCGAACGAGGTCGCTTTCGCCTCGGCCCGATTACGCTGACCAGCGGGGATCCGTTCGGCCTATTCCGCATCAAGTATCATCTGGCGCACACCTCGAACATCGTGGTCTATCCCAACACGGTGCCGCTGCGATCGTTTCCACTGCCGATCGGGATGCTGCCCGGCGGCGATGCGCTGCGCCGGCGCACGCACTACATCACCACCAACGCCTCCGGTGTGCGCGATTACGCCCCTGGCGATCCCTTCAATCGCATTCACTGGAAAAGCACGGCGCGGAAAGATCGTCTCATCGTCAAAGAGTTCGAGCTCGATCCGCTGGCGGATGTGTGGCTCATTCTCGATCTGTGGTCGGGCGCGCATTACGGCGATCGGCGCATGCCCGACATCGATCTCGACGACATGGAACTCCTGTTGCAGAAGAAGGCCCTGCCGCATTACGCTCTGCCTGCCAGTTCGGAAGAATACGCCATTTGCGCGGCGGCCTCGATCGGGCAGTTCTTTTTGCGCCGCGATCGCACGTTGGGCCTCATGGCGATCGGTCAACGGCGTGAGATGCTGCAAGCCGATCGGGGTGAGCGCCAACTAGAGAAGCTGCTGGAGACGCTGGCGGTGTTGCGCGCCCAGGGTCAGGTACCCTTCGAAGAACTGCTCTATCGTGAAACGCCTGCCTTGCCACGCGGCTCGACCCTCGTCTTGATCACGCCCTCGCCCGTGCCGAAGTGGGCGCAAGTGGCGCGCCACCTCAAGCGCAGCGGCTTGCATGTCACGGCCGTGGTGCTCGATATCCACTCGTTTGGCGGGCCGCCGGGCACCGAGAATGTGATCGCCGAACTCGCCGCGTCGGGCATTCCCATCAGCCTGGTGCGCAACGGCGATCAACTGGAAGAATCCCTGAGCACTGCGAAATTCGGCAGCGCGCAGGTGGTCGCCTGAGCCTCGCGCTTCGCCCACCGTCCGATCAAGCTTCATCCGATCGGGCGGTTGCGTATGATCGGCGCGACTCCTTACCTCGATGTTATAATCGCCTCCATAGTCCAACATGGCCGATCCATTCACCCACACCCGCCGCTCGATCCGGCGTTATACTGATCGCTCTGTTTCACTGGAATTGATCGATCAACTCCTGGAAGCGGCCACGCGTGCGCCCTCGTCGCATCATCGACAACCGTGGCGCTTTGCGGTGATCTCCAGCCCGATCGTTAAAACGCAGCTCGCCGATCGGATGGCGGAACGGCTGAAAGCCGATCGGCTGGGCGAGGCCGATCGGGTCGCCGAGATCGATCGGGATGTGCAGCGATCGCGAGAGCGCCTCAACGCCGCGCCGGTTGTGATCGTCGTGTGTATGTCGTCGCTCGATCTGGATGAAGCGCGTGAACGAGTCATGGCGACGCAGAGCGTGGCCGCCTCGATCGAGAATCTGTTGTTGGCGGCGCACGAGGCAGGACTGGGCACATGCTGGATGGCCGCGCCGTTGTATTGCCCCGACGTGGTGCGCGAGGTCTTGCAGTTGCCGGATGATTGGGAAGCGCAGGCGCTGATCACAATTGGGTACCCAGCAGATGAGGGCAAGCCGAAAGCGCGCGTGGATTTCCGAGAGATAACCATTTACCGGTAGCGGCGAGGACCTCGCCCTTACAACCGAGGACAACATGAACATTGTGGCCTTAGCAGGTGGCGTGGGCGGAGCGAAGTTGGCGCAGGGTCTGGCCCTGTGTCATTCCGAGCCGCGGAGCGGCGAGGAATCTCATCCCGCCGGGCAAGAGATTCTTCGCTTCGCTCAGAATGACACCTTCACGGTGATCGTCAACACGGGCGATGATTTTGAATGGCACGGACTCACCGTCTGTCCCGATCTCGATACGGTGACGTATACGCTAGGCGGATTAGCGAACACCGTCACCGGCTGGGGTGTGGTGGGCGACACGTTCGAAACGATCGGCGCGCTGCAACGATTGGGGGTCGAGCCGTGGTTCAAGATCGGCGATCGAGATTTGGCGACGCATGTGTATCGCACTGAATTGCTGCGCCAGGGTCAGACACTGACTGAGGCCACGCGCCGCATCACCCGCGCCCTCGGCATCGAGGCCACGATCCTGCCCATGACGGATGATCGCTTTCGGACGATGGTGGACACCGATCAAGGCGTGCTGGAATTTCAAGAGTATTTCGTGCGGCGGCAATGGCAGCCGATCATTCGCCGCATCTTCTTCGACGGCGCTGAGACGGCTCATGCGTCGCCGCAGGTCATCAGCGCGTTGGCGCAAGCCGATGCCATCCTCATCGCGCCGTCGAATCCGTTTGTGAGTGTGGAGCCGATACTCACCGTAATGAGTAAGCACTCTGAGCGGAGCGCAGCGGAGTCGAAGAGCGCGCATCCTTCGACTACCGCCTCACTACGCTCGGCGTCCGCTCACGCCCCGTCCGCAGAGCGGGGGCGCGCTAGGCGGAATGCTTTCAGGTGCCCCATCTCCGCCGTGTCGCCCATCGTCGGCGGGCAGGCACTCAAAGGCCCGGCCGCCAAGATGTTCCATGAGCTGGGCGTGAAACCATCGGCCCTTGCGGTGGCGCAGCATTATCGTGGTCTCGTCACCCACTTCGTGCTCGATCAACTCGACGCCGATCAAGAAAGTGCGATACAATCGTTGGGCATGAAAACGCTGGTGACGAATACAATTATGCCGGCGGTGGAAGATCAAGCGCGGTTAGCTGCGGAAGTGTTGAGGTTCGTGACGAGTGATGAGTGATGAGTGATGAGTGAAACACAAATAATCGCGTTTCGCTATTCACGCATCACTCGTCACTCGTCATTCTGATCCCATGCCCATACACACTTATGCCATCATCCCCGTCAAGCCACTGGCACGCGCCAAAAGTCGTCTGGCGCGCGCGCTCAAAGCGTCGACGCGTGCCGCGCTGGTGCGCTCAATTTTTTCGCGCACGCTGGACATCATCGCACAGGTGGAACGCATCGATGGCGTGATTGTCGTGAGTCGTGATCTCACCATTCTGGAATTGGCTCGCCAACGCAACGCGATTGCTCTGGCCGAGTCAGAGTCAGGCTTGAATTCGGCTATCACGCAGGCCGCACAGTGGGCGGCCCAGCACCACGCCCGAGCGGTGATCGTCATCCCCGTGGATTTACCGCTGATCACTTCCGCCGATCTCGACGCGTTGATCGATCGGGGCGTGGAAGAGCGTTGCGTCGTCATCGCCCCCGATCGGCATGAGGATGGCACCAACGTCCTGCTCGTGCGCCCACCGGATGCGATCCAGTTTGCGTATGGGGCGTCGTCGTTTAACGTCCATCGGGCGCAGGCATTGGAACGCGGCCTGCGCGTGCATGAATATCGATCGCCAACCACGGCTTTCGATATCGACGTGCCGGACGATTTGGAACTGTATCGCGCGCTTGACGCGCCTGTTCTTTCAGAATAAGATCAAGGCATGGATGCTCGCCAACGCCGCGAAAATAAAATGATTGTGACCGCGGACAGCGTAGCGCAAAATCTGACCGAATACCTGCATCGCCGCATGTCGCTGGCGGATATCGTGGCTTGGGCAGAAAACGCCATGATGGACGCTGATTTTGATGAACGTGAAGTGGAGATCATCACTCCGATCATAGCCCGTCTGGGGTTGGCCGATGTCAAGGAATTTGGTGTCACCTGGGACGATTGCTACAGTTTTCTCGGTCAACTCGGCTATCAAGTGAATGTCGTCGTGTCTAAAGTGGCTTAACGCTCAAACTCGCACCACAAGGAGCTAACATGACCGAACGAGTTGCCATTTATCTGCAGGATGCCCATGAGTTACGCGAGGGCATGGAGTTGGCGAAGTACGCGGAAAGCCGCGGCTTTGAAGCTGTCTGGCAGGCCGAGTCGCGGTTGGTGCGTGATGCGATCGTGCCGATGGCGGCCTTTGCGGCCGTGACCAATCGAATTAAGGTTGGCTCTGGCGTCATCAACAACTGGACGCGCAACATCGGCTTGCTGGCGGCCACGTTCCTGACGCTGGATGACCTGGCGCCCAACCGCGTGATCTGCGGCATCGGCGCGTGGTGGGACCCGCTGGCGCGCAACGTCGGCATCGAACGCAGGAAGCCGCTGCTAGCCATGCGCGAAACGATCGAGGTGATGCGGCGCTTGCTGCTCATGGAACGCGTCACCTTCCACGGCGAATTCCATCACGTGGACGGCATCGAGTTGGATGTGGTACATGGCCGCCGCGAACCGCGCCACGTGCCGATCATGATCGGCGCGACGGGCGACGCGATGATGGAACTGACGGGCGAGATCGCCGATGGCGCGGTGCTGAATTATTGTGTGCCGCCGGAGTACAACGACAACGCGCTGCGCCTGCTGGAAAAGGGCGCGCAGAAAGCGGGCCGCAACTGGCTCGATNNCAATATCTGGCCCAGCAGCCGCACATCGCCAAGGCCAGTGGCGTCGGTGAAGATGTGGTGAAACAGATTCAATCGATTCTGGGGTGGCCGGCGACCAAAGAGCAGATCCAACAGGCGAAGAAGTTTGTGCCCGATGATCTGGTGGAGCGCATCACGGCCAGCGGTTCACCCGACGCGGTGCACGCGAAAGTGCAGGAGTACCGCAATCACGGCTGCACCTGCCCCATTCTGTATCCGCTGGGCGATGCGCGCTTGATGATCGATACGTTCGCGCAGAACTGACGACACCTGACACAGAAACCGGGTTTCTCCATATCAGAGTGCAATTCCGTTCCAACTGGAGAAACCTGGTTTCTCGTTTCACGCGCGGCGCCGTTAGCCCCACATCGTGGTCAAGACGATCAACGCTTGGCCCGTGATGTATAACACCCACACCACATCGTGCACCAGGAACCAGTCGTTGTCGCGCAACTCGCGGTTGCCCAGAATAATGTCGGAGATCAAGAAGAGTACGCTGCCGATCGCGGTCAGGGTGAAGCGCGGATCGGTCAAGGCCAGAGCCGTAGCGGTACCGGCCATGATCGCAATCAACCCACCGTAGAACAACGAACCTAAATTCAAGGTGCGCGCCTTGGCCGGATTGTAGATCAGGAAAAACCACAGCAGCGCCGCGACGATGACGAAGGCCGCCCACAAGATCGATTCCGAAAAAGGATCGCTCAAGCCCAACGCGCGCGCTGTTTGCGAGAAGCCGGCGATATAGCAGAGATGACCGATCGAGAACACGATGATGCCGCTGATCATGCGCTTGGGCAACGGAATCACATCGGCCAACACCAAATCGCCCAGCGCCCCCAACGTCATCCCCAGCGCGATCAACAACGCGGGCGTGCGCAGCGTCGAACTCACACTAAAAATGATCCACGCGCACGCAACCAGAATCCACGAAGTCGATAGACGCAGCGGCTTGATCGTGCGGCGGGTTCGCTCGGCATTGGTGTGGCCGAAGATGAAGGCGGTGATCAGGATGACGGGAATCGCCACCAGGCCAAGTGCAACGAGTAAGTACACGGGATTGAGCATGCTTATTCTCCTATGATCTGCGCCACAACTTCGCGCTGCCGCGGGCGCGTGTCGAAATCGATGAGGATGATCTGCTGCCACATCCCCAGGGTCAAGCGCCCGGCGACAAATGGTATACTCAACGTTGGGCCGAGTAACGCGGCGCGGACATGACTGTGGCCGTTGTCATCACCCCAACGTAAATGATGTTCATACTCGGCGTGACGCGGCGCCATTTTCTCCAACACTCGGCCCAGATCAGCAATCACGCCGTCTTCATATTCGATGGTCGTTAAGGCGGCTGTGGAACCGACGACGAACAACGTGATCACGCCGCTGGCGAGTTGAGATTCTTTCAGGGCCCGCTCAACACCGGGCGTCATATCGATCGTGTCGCCGTTACCGCGTGTGCTCAACGTGAGTTGTTTGGAGACGATCATGTTGACATCCTTCTGCCGAAATTCCGCACTGGATTATACCAGCCCCGATTGGCCGGGGCGGTCCCTACATTTCCCGAACTTCACATTCTCAGAAAGGAGACAGGATCATGGCAAAGACAGTGGTCATAGTGGGCGCGCTTGACACCAAGGGTGAAGAGTTTGCCTATGTCAAAGCGCTGCTCAAGAAGAAACGTGTGAAAACGATCGTGGTTGATTTTGGTGTGCTGGGTGAACCGGCGTTTGAGCCGGACATCAGTCGTGGCACCGTGGCTGCCGCCGGCGGCGGCGATCTGGAACGCTTCCGCTTTGGCGAGCACAAAGACGAAGCGATGAAGGCGATGGCCACCGGACTCGCTGTCATCGTACGGCAATTGTACGACGCCGGAAAACTCGACGGCATCCTGAGCATGGGCGGCAGCGGCGGCACCTCGATCGCGACGAACGCGATGCGCACCCTGCCCGTCGGTGTGCCGAAGCTGATGGTCTCCACGGTCGGCGGCGGCGATGTCAGCGCGTATGCCGGCACGAAGGATATCACCTTCATGCCCTCGATCGTCGATGTGGCCGGCTTCAATCGCATCAGCCGCACGATCTACACCAATGCCGCCGGCGCGATCGCCGGCATGGTGAGCATGGCCGTGCCGGAAGAAGTGACTGACAAGCCGTCGGTCGCGGCGTAGGTGTTACGCAAGGACGCCGCCGGAACACCCGCCAGCAAGAGTAATCTCCTTAATCCAGGATGACGTTACGCGAGCATAAGACTGCGTGGCCTCTGAAAATACATTTACCTTCAGAGGCCCTTCGCTCAATGGACTTTATCGAAAATAGGCTCCCCGTCTGCGCGGTTTGATAAGCAGCGGCGGTTATACTCGATAAAGTCCAATCGCCAAAAACTGCGAAATTTGACATTACCACAGCCGCATGCTATAGTTTGGCGCGTAGGAAGCGGTAAGAACCTGAAGTGGTTGTAGCAGTCAAGATCCGCTCGGGCTTACGGGAACCTGAAGCGGATTTTTTGTTACTCCGCCCCGGGCCTTACTGCAGCCTAACATTTCAATCATTCTGAAGGAGCAGCAACCGTGAGCGACAAGGTAACCGGAACCGTGAAGTGGTTCAACAATGCGAAGGGGTATGGCTTTATTTCGCAAGAGACCGGCGAGGACGTGTTTGTACATCACTCAGCCATCGAGATGACCGGCTATCGCACGCTGAACGAGGGCCAGCGCGTGCAGTTTTCAGTTGAACACGGCCCCAAAGGCCTGCAGGCCAAGGACGTTAGCCCCATTTAATCCCGCAGCTGACAACTGAATAGCAGCGCCGTCCTCCAGGGGGCGGCGTTTTTGTTTCCCGTGAGTTGTTGTACAATCACGCCCGTTATCTTACAGGAAGAATGAAAGCCCTGATGTCAAAAAACGATTCAATCTGGAGTTCACAATCGACAGTTGCGCGCTGGCAGTCGCAGGAGACGCAGCCGTCGCCGCGTTTGCGCGTGAATGCAACTATCCGATCGGGCCGCCGCAAGCCGATCGGGCTATATGTCTTCACCGGCCTGCTCGCGGTCATCGTATTGATGTGCGCCAGCACGAGCCTAGTGCTGGCCGCGATCGGGCCTACTACGCTGCTGGCACTGCGCGATCGCTGGCTGGGACGCAACGTCGGAGAAACGATCAGCACCATCGGACAAGTCACCAAGGTGATCGTGACGAACGACAGCGATGTGTGGCCCGCCCCGGACAATGGCCGAGTCACCGTGCTGTTGCTGGGCGTCGATTCGCGCGGCACGCTGCGCGATGCTGGACTCAATACCGATGTGATGACGCTCGTCACGATCGATCCGATCAGCAAAACGGCGGCGCTGCTGTCCATTCCACGTGATCTCTACGTGCCGCTGCCGGGCACGAACGTCCGAAGTCGCATCAATGCCGCCTATGCCTGGGGCGAAGTCAACCGGCTGCCCGGCGGCGGATCGGCCTACGCGGAAAAGACTATCACCAGCAATTTTGGCGTGCCTTTGCAGCGCTATGCCATCATCGACTTTAACGGCTTCCAGAAAATCGTCGACGCGGTGGGCGGGGTAGACATTGATGTGCCGCGCGAGATCGTCGACAACGCCTATCCCACGCCCGACTATCGCACCGAGCAACTCGTGATCCCGGCGGGCCGCATTCACATGGATGGTGATCTGGCCTTGAAATACGTGCGCACGCGGCACCAGGACAGCGACCTGGGTCGCTTGCAGCGTCAGCAGCAAGTGATGTTGGCCATTCGCGATAAGGCGTTGAGCATCGGTTCGATCGACAAGGTGCCGGAGGTGTTGAATGCCGTCGGCGATTCACTCGCCACCGATCTCACCTTGCCGGAGATTCTGTCGTTGGCGAAAAAGTGGGGCCAAATCCCGCGCGAGAATATTCACACCTATCGCATCGACGAGACAATGATTCAGCCGTACGTCACACCGCAGGGTGGACAGGTGCTGTTGCCCGATTGGGAAAAGATCGCCAAGATCGCAGCACAGTTCTTGGGAGAAACGCCGGCCACGCCAGTGACCGCTCAACCGTGAGCAAGAGAAGAAACCGGGTTTCTGCCATTTGAACTGCGTGACGATCTGGAAAGGTGAAACCCGGTTTCTCCATCAACGATAGAAGTCAATCCACTCGATCGTGAATTTGTTTTCCCCGCTCGTCAGGAAATCTGCCGGGGCCTCGATGTCAAAGTAGCCGGGGTTGCGCGTCACATTCACCCAAGTATCACCGGGGCTGAGCGTGCTGATCTGTCCCTCTTGAACCAATATTTCGCGCGTTTGAACAGCAGAGACCGACACCTCCACCGTTTTTGCGCCATACTTGAATTTGAAGCTCTCTAAGCCTTTGACGTGCTGCCGCATCACAACCTTAGGCGGCCACTGACCGGAGGCTTTCTCAATCGTCACACTGCCGATACCGGTCGGGCTGGTAATGTCGACCAGGAGCAGCTCATTCGATGCCGTGAAGACAATCTTGGGATCGCCTTTCAGCGGCGTGTAGCGAAACGTCGGTCGCTCGATCGGGCGAGCGGGCGCGGCGCAAGCTGCCAGGCTCAAAAACGCAACGCTGAACAGTAGGACAAACAGATAGCGTCGAAACATCGAAGACACGCCCCTTGTGATTTTGGCTTGATTATACACAGACAGCAAAACACCGCAATGTGTTCTGTGGCGCACGCTGCGTCAAACAATTCGGTATCTCGCTAGATGATCTAACGAAAACACAGACTTTTCAGTCTGTCGGCAATCGGGTAAACTACGGTCACTATCAGGAGAGTAGCATGTCCGAAACTATTGATCAAATACTGGCACGCGGGATCGCTGCCGCCAAATCTCAGATGCCCAGCGATCATGCTGAATCACGCTCTTGTCTCAAATGGGCTCTCCGCAGTCCCGACGCCACCTCCGAGCAAAAAGCCACCGCGTGGCTATGGCTGAGTCAACTTGAAAGTGATGTGGCGGATAAACAATTCTGTCTCGATCAAGCCCTGGAACTCGATCCGGATAATATTCTGGCTCGGCGCGGTTTGTCCATCCTGAAAAAGCGTCTCGCGTCTCACGAACTAAGCCACCCCCACGCATCAAACGGAGTCTGGCGCAGCTCCTGCCCTCAGTGTGGCGGCACGCTGGAATTCGAAGTAGCGCACAATCAGCTGACGTGCCAATATTGCGGCTATCATCGCGATCCGCAGCTCACGCTGCATCATGCCACAGGCGAACAAGATTTCCTCGCAGCACTACCAACCCGTCGGGCCCAAAACTGGCATCTGGCCGTTGCACAAACTCTCAAATGCTCCGGTTGCGGCGCCACCTTTACTTTGCCCAAATTCCAGGTTTCTGGCGAGTGCCCGTTCTGCGGATCGCTGCACGTGCTGGAAACAACGACAGAAACCGATCTCATCGAGCCCGATGGCATCCTCGTTTTTCAAATCGACGAGATAGAAGCGCAGCATGCCGCTGAGGATTGGCTCAAGCACCATCACTCGCCGGAACACAAGATCAGCGCCTCACGTCTGCACGCTGTATATTTGCCACACTGGACGTTTGATCTGGACGGCGAAATCAGCTTCAACACGCATTATCATCCGATCCGCGATCGAGAAGGCATACTAGCTGGTGGAGAATGGGTAGGCAATGTCCGCCCGGTCCGCCATGATGATCTGCTGGTGCCGGCAACCCACACCATCCCCATGGATCTCCTCGATCAAGTGGGCGATTTTAGCACCACCGCCTTACAGCCCTATTCTAGTGAAATCCTGGCGGCCTGGTCGGCCGAGGTATATCAAATTTCCCTGGCCGATGCTTCACTCATCGCACGACAACACGCAGTCAACATCGCCCAACAAAATGCACCGTTTGTGCTCCGGCTTGATGCCTCATTTGGATTTCCGCTTCCCTACACTGCACGGGTTGATAGCACTCGACTGGGTGTTCAATCCTACAAGCTGGTTCTATTGCCGGTGTGGCTCGGTCGCTATCGCTTTCAAGATCAGATTTATCGTCTGGTTATCAATGGACAAACTGGCAACACCGCAGGGGAAGAACCGCCAGAGGGATGGCGGCATAGGCTAAGTCGCATCCTGGGAAATGAGTAGATCATAGCAGGAGAAGATCCATGTCTGAAAGTGTTCGTCAAATGCTCGTACGTGGAGTGGCGGCGGCCAGAACCGGTCAGGCGCGCGATAAGGAAGAAGCGCGCTTCTATCTGGAATGGGTGCTGCGCAGCGAGGACGCCGAGTCTGATCAAAAGACGACCGCGTGGTTGTGGCTCAGCGAAGTCGAAGATGATCCCAAAAAGAAGCGGGACTGCCTGGAAAACGTGCTCGCGTTCGATCCGGCGAATGGCCCGGCGCGGCGCGGCCTGGCGCTCCTCGATGGGCGTTTGAAAGCCGAAGACGTGATCGATCCCAACCAACCGATCGCGCCGGTGACGCCCAACGTAGCCCCCTCGCCTGCTGGCGTGCGTCGTTACGCCTGTCCCAAGTGCGGCGGGCGTATGTCGTACGATGCGACCAAGCGCTCACTCACCTGCGAGTATTGCGGCAACCATCTCTTTGAATATCAAGCCATTCAACAAGGCGCGTTGATCAGCGAGCAAGATTTCTCGGCGACTTTGCCCACCGCCAAGGCGTATCGCTGGGAACTGCCCACCGCGCGCGTCCTGAAATGCGAAGCCTGTGGCGCGACCTTCGCTCTGCCGCCGCTGCAAGTCAGCGGGGCTTGTCCGTTCTGCGGATCGAACCATGTCGTCACGGCCACCACCGGCGAGCTCATTCAGCCCGAAGCAGTACTGCCGTTTCAATTCAACGCCGAGGCCGCCCTGAAGTTCATTCGCACCTGGATCGAACACCAGAAACACCGGCCCGATGATTTAGATAAACGCGCGGCTATCGCTAAACCGCGCGGCGTGTATCTGCCGGTCTGGACTTTCGATCTGGGCGGCACCATGAACTGGCGCGCCCTCATCGGGGAACAGCACGGCAAGCAAACCGTGTGGGTTCCGCGCAATGAAGTGTATCTGGTCTATCACGACGATCTGTTGGTGCCCGCCACACATTCGGTGTCGCAAGATTTACTGAACGAAGTGATGGACTACGATACGAAAGCGCTGGTTCCCTACTCGACCGATCTCCTGGCCGATTACGCCGCCGAGATTTATCAGATTCCACTCGCCGACGCTTCACTCGTCGCGCGGCAGCGCGCCTTGAAAATTGGACAGGCCCATGTGCAAAATGCCACTCTGGCCGGAGAAAACTATAAAGACTTCTTCATGAATACCAGCGGAATGATTATTGAATCCTACAAGCTGGTGCTGCTGCCGCTATGGATCACCGCCTACCGCTACAAGCAAGAAAGTTTCGCCGTCGCCGTCAACGGACAATCAGGCATGGTGGCGGGCCAGGTACCGCGCAGCGGATTGCAAAAAGCGCTGGCCGGTCTGCTTGGAGACAATTAGATGCTGAAAGGGAAAAGCGCACGACAGAATCAAGCAGCCAAAATTCAATCGCTGGGTACATTGACCGCACTGTTGTGCTTGCTCACTCTGGCCGCTTGCACGTCGACAAATATCACAGCGACACGGCTTGCGCCAACCAACACCAGCCAGCCGCCAACGGCTATCAGCTCCTCGCCAACCGCCACCAGCCAACCGCCCACAGCGACTTCTACCCCTCAATCGAAAATCCAACATCCAACATCAGAAATCAAAGATTGCCCCGCTAGCAAATTCACCTGCATTACCTTAGCGGTTCCGCTCGATCATTTCGATCCGGCCAACACCGAAACGATCAGCGTGACTTTTGGCCTGCTACGTGCTACTGGTCAACGCAGAGGGTTGTATGTCACAGCCGTCGGTGGGCCAGGTGCCTCCGGCTTGCAAAGCGCCGATACCTACACGAAAGAATTTGATCCTGCCATCCACGAGCATTTCGACATCGCTTTCTTCGATCAGCGCGGCGTGGGCCAATCGGGTGGCTGGCAATGCGTGGACGCCGCGGCGCAGTATTATCAAACCGAGGTCCGCACGGAGACGCGCGCACAAGAGCAAGCCCTCAGCGCGGCCGCGCGCCGCTTTGCCGAAGATTGCCCGCGTGAAGCGCAGTTCGATCTGGCTCGTACGCGCTACTACAACACGCGGCAGGCCGTGGAAGACCTGGAGGCGTTTCGAGATTATCTAGGCGACCCACAGTTCTGGCTGTACGGTGAAAGTTACGGCACCCAATTTGCTCAAACCTATGCGGCGGCGCATCCCGATCGGTTGGCCGGATTGATTCTGGATGGGCCGGTCGATCTGACGGTATCGATCGAAGATTTCCTGACGCAGCAGGCTCAAGCGTTCAACGATGTACTGCTGTTGACGCTGGAAGCGTGCCAGCGCGATCTGGCCTGCCGCCATGATCTGAACAATAATGCTCTGCGCACCTACGATCGGTTAGCCGCTCGCTTGAAACGCAGCCCGATCGAGTTTGAGTTCACCCGCACGGATGGCAGCACCATCAGCCGCACCTTGACGCTGGCTCAATTTGAAAATGCGGTCACCTACCTGCTCTACGATGATCAAGGTCGCGTCGATCTGCTGCATGCCCTGGCTGACACGCAGGCGGATGATTATCAGGCATTAGCTCTTGCCGCGTATGACTCGCTGGGATTGGATGCCGACACGCTGGAGGCGTTTGTCGATCCGTCATTTTCAGATGCCGTGTATTACGCCGTGGAATGCAACGATTACAATTTCTTTGGCGAGGTGCCCGCGGCTCAACGGGCTGAAGCTTATCTGCGCGCCGGCGACAAAGTAGAGGAAACGGTGCCGCGTTTGAGTTCGGTCTTCTATGGCGATTTGCCGTGCGTCTTCTGGTCGGCTGGAATTGCTCCGCGTCCGCCAGCCCTGAAAGCCATCGGCATCCCGACGTTGGTGCTGGGTGCCACGGCCGATCCAGCGACGCCGGTCAAGAATGCGCGCGACATCTATCGCAACCTATCCGACGGGTATCTCATCCTCAAAGAGGGCGGATCGCATGTGATCTTTGGTTACGGTGATCATTGCCCCGATGATCTGGTCACGGCTTTTTTGGTTGACGGTCAACGGCCACCCGATCGCGCAACCACCTGCCCCGGCGATGTGATTTATCCCTACACGGACGAACAGCGGGCTGCGCGCTAGTTTTGATTGACTATTCTTTTTTTCTACGTTACACTCTCGCTGCGTTGCTTCATTCCAAAATCCAAAATCAGAAGCCCAAAATCCCATGACCCCACTTCCCCAACTTAAAACCCGTTTAGCTGAAATTGTCGACCTGCATCACGCCAGCGCATTGATTGGCTGGGACCAACAGACTTACATGCCAACCGGTGGCGGCGCCGCCCGCGCCGAGCAGAGCGCTACCCTGCAAAAGATCTCGCATGAGATGTTCACGGCGGAAGAAACCGGTCGCCTGCTTGACGCGGCTGCGGCCGAAGTCGCTGCGGCTGGGGCCGCCGGTCTCGATCCGGATGCAGACGAAGCGCGGCTGGTTAGCGTGACGCGCCGCGATTACGAGAAGGCCCGCAAAGTACCCTCCGAACTGGTGGCCGAGATCGCGCGCGCTACCGGCCAGGCCATCGAGGTGTGGACGCAGGCGCGCGCCCAATCGAACTGGGCACCGTTTAGCCCCTACCTCGCTCGCATCATCGATCTGGAGCGACAACTGGCCGACGCACTCGGCTACACCGATCGGCCTTACGATGCCCTCTTGGATCAGTATGAGCCAGAAATGAAGACGGCCGAAGTGCAGGCCGTGTTCGACGCGATCAAGCCCGACGTCATCGCGCTGGTGAAAGCCATCGGCGCCAAAGCTAACCCCCTCGGCGATAAAGTGCTGCACCGCGAATATGACGAGCAGAAGCAGTGGAGCTTTGGCCTGGAAGTGATCAAACGCTATGGGTTCGATTTCGATCGGGGGCGGCAGGATCGATCGGTGCACCCGTTTACCACTAGCTTCTCGATCAACGATGTGCGCCTCACCACGCGCGTCGATCGCAACTTCCTGTCACCGGCGTTGTTCGGCACACTGCATGAATGCGGTCACGGCTTGTACGAGCAAGGCTTCAGCCAGACTTTGGAGCACACTCCTTTGGCCGATGGCGCATCGTTGGGAATGCACGAGTCGCAATCGCGCCTGTGGGAAAATCTAGTGGGGCGCAGTAAACCGTTTTGGAAATTCTTCTTCCCCAAATTGCGCGCCGCTTTCCCCGAGCAGCTGGCTGATCAAACGTTGGAGTCATTCTATCGCGCGGCCAACACGGTCAGCCCGTCGTTCATCCGCGTGGAAGCCGACGAGGTGACGTACGGCCTGCACATCATGCTGCGCTTCGAGATGGAGAATGATCTGATCGAGGGCCGCCTGGTCGCCGCCGACGTGCCGGAAGCGTGGAATGCCAGGATGCAGGAGTTTCTGGGTATCACCCCGCCTACGACAGCGGAGGGCGCATTGCAAGACGTACACTGGTCGAGTGGCTTAATCGGTTACTTCCCCACCTATCAATTGGGCAATCTCATCTCACTACAACTGTGGGACAAGATCAACACGGCCATTCCCGATCTGACCGATCAGATCGAACACGGCGAGTTTGGCGTGTTGCTCCAGTGGCTGCGCGTCAATCTGCATCAACACGGCCGCAAGTTCACTTCGCCGGAATTGTTGCAGCGCATCACCGGCGGCGGCTTGAATCCCGCACCGTATCTCAAGTACCTCAACACCAAGTTCGGCGAAATTTATGGAGTGTAGATCGTCACCGCCCGGAGGATGTGAATCTTCCGGGCGGTTCTTTTGACGTGTGCTGATGAACGATTGGTGGGTAACTGTTAGCCGATCGATAGTCCCTTATCCCCGCGTTACTTTATACTCCTCAAGTAGTTTCAACCGCACTGGGTGGAAAGCCATGAACTATCTACTCGGCCGTGTGATCGCCTTGAGCGGGCTGGGCGCGTTGCTGTATGCTGACGTTGAGTCCGCGCAGTGAATGGATCACGACCATTCATGCCAGTCACTTCATTCACACCGATGAGCCAGAGCGGGTATTCATTACAGCGCGGGAACTACTCGTATAGCTGTAACGCCAACATTAGCGATCGCATACTCAAGGAGCGAATAAAGTCATGACGGAAAACATCCAGTACGGGAATTGGATTCGTAAGAAGATGCTGCTTATCCTGGGACTTAGCGCCTTGGGTCTGGCTATTTTGTTTCTCGTATCACTCAACCTCTATCTCAAGACTATCACGGGAATTCTGTTTGTTGTTCTATTGATCAGCTTCAGCTTTCCCCTCTACGCGTACTATGCCTTTTCACCACGCGGCGGCAACTTACAGGAACAAGTCTACACGCTGATTGTAGACAGTCTGGGAAAACAGCCGCTGGAAAATGCGCTGGACATTGGCACAGGCAACGGCGTCCTGGCGCTCAAACTGGCGCAGAAATATCCGGCCGCACAAGTGATCGGCCTGGACTACTGGGGAAAGAATTGGGAATACTCGCAATCGATCTGTGAGACCAACGCGCGCACGGTCAAAGTGGCCGATCGCGTCCGCTTTGTGAAAGGTGATGCGGCTTCACTCGAATTCAACGATGCGGCCATTGCTGCCGTGGTCAGCAATCTGACTTTCCACGAAGTGAAATCAGCCCCGCAGAAACGGGCTGTTGTCCAAGAAGCGCTGCGCGTCTTGCGGCCCGGCGGCAGGTTCGTCTTTGTAGACTATTTCTTCGATAACCAGTATTATGGCCAAGCGGCGGAGTTCGAGACGTTTCTGCACAGTCTGGGTTTGGCGCAGATCGAATTCAAACACTTGAGTGAGGTGCTACCGCTTTCACGACTCCTGCGGCATCCCAAATTCTTCGGGAAGGTAGGCATCATCGTCGGCCAGAAGTAGATCGATCGCAAGGAATCCGAGGTATCTTGGTGTAAAATCAATCCGGTTGACGAGACACGTCAGCCGGATTTTATTGCAGAGATTCACTCATGAACCCACTCACGCTCCTCATGCTGCTCTTTGCCGGTTCGGGTCTGTTGCTGGCCAGTATCTCTATTCCGTTGATTCAACGGCGCATCAGGCCCAATCTATGGTATGGCTTTCGTACCAAACGCACCTTGAACGATCCCACCATATGGTACGAGGTGAACGCTTATGCGGGCAAGCGACTGTTGGTGAACGGCTTTATCACCATCCTCGCGGCGCTTGGGTTGTACTTCATCCCTGGCCTCGGCGTTGATGGTTATACGCTGGGCATGACCGTCTTCGCGTTGGGGTCACTCATCGTAGCCCTATCGCAAAGTTTCCGGTATCTCGATCGGCTGTAAGGATGAAGGTCGCGGGCGAGATCACTCACGCCCGTGACGTTTGCCGCGCCATCTTCATTTGGCCGCGCACCGAGAGATATGCTATCATCGTTGCCAACGCTGAGTGTTGGAGGTATTTCATGATCATCCCGTGGCTTTATTTTCTGAAAGAAGACGAGCAAGCTCTCATTGAGAGTTTCACGCGGCGGCGAGTTGTCAATGGGCCGGGGTCTTTCTTCACCAAGCCGTTCGAGCGGGTCCGCCGCCGCACAGGCATCACGCTAGGCCCGACCGCTTATCTGCGCGTGAAAGATGCCTTGACCGGCGAAGTCCATAACGAGGTCGGTCCGCAATTGTACTTCCTGAAGGCCAGCGAGGACGTGGCCGAGAAACTCGCAGCGATTCCCTTGAAGCAAAATCAATACCTCCGGTTGCTGGATCAGCGCACCGGTGTGATCCGCGTGGAGCGCGGTGAAAACAGCGTCTATCTCAAGCCAACGGAGGAAGTCATCCAGGACGTGCAGGACGGTGTCAATATTGATGAGCACACGGCCGTGGTGGTGCGGGATGTCGAAGCCGGCCAATTGGAATTGATCACGGCCCCGCAAGTCTTCATGCCCGCGTCCCATCAAGACATCGCACAAGTCTTCAAACGCATCCGCCTGGAGGATCACGAGACGATCGTGATCAAGGATAAGACCGGCAAGTATCTTTTCAAGAAGGGGAGTGACGCCGAGCGATCCTTCTTCCTGGAGCCGTATTCCGAGCTCGTCAAATTTCGCTGGTCGACGGGTCTTCACAAAGATCAACGCACGCTCCAGATCACCCAAATCGATGCACGCCCCAAGTTCATGTGGTACGAGTTCGAAGCGCGGACGCAGGACAACGTCGAATTGGTGCTGGGCATTACGTTCTTCTGGCAAATCACCGACGTCGAAGCCATGATCAAGACCACGGACGATACGCCCGGCGATATCTGTTCGCACGCCCGCAGCGCGATTATCCAATCGGTGTCCCGCGTGACGCTGGAGACGTTCCTGGCCGAGTTTAATCCCGTCGTCCGCGAAGCCGTGCTGGAGGCGGATGACACGTTCTACACGGAGCGCGGCGTTAAGCTGCACGCCGTCGAGGTTCGCTCGATCTCGTGCAAGGACGCCGACACCCAGCGCGTGCTGCAAGAGATTATCCGTGAAACCACCAATCGACTCAACCGGCTCCAGAAGCAGGCCAGCGAGAACGAAGTCAAAGTCAAGCAGCTGAGCGGTGAAATCGAATCGGAAGAGATGCGACAGAAGCTGTTGGAGATCCAACGACAGAACGTGCTGGCCGCCGCGCAGATGAACGGTGAGGCCGAAGCGGTGAAGGTGAAGGCGTTCTTTGAAGGCTTGGGCGACGGGGTTCCGCCGGCCGAGCGGGTTGCTCTCTTCAACACCTTGCGCAAGCAGGATATGCTGGCCGATCTCAGCCGGGGCACGGCGCAACTCTACTTCACGCCAACCGATGTCGACCTAAGCATCGAAACGCGGCAGAGCACTGCCCGGCCAAAGACTGCGCCATAAAGCGAATGTGATTTTGGCCCATCCCTCGCCTTCACCATTCGCATACTCGAACCAGGATAATAACGAGTTGGGCGGGCACGGCAAGCGATGTAGTGATATGCAGACAGGACTATCAAGACTGAAGAGAAAAAATGGCGCGGCGCAATCGTTTGATGATGCTAATTATCGCAATCGTGATCGTTGTGGTCGTCTATCTTGCCATTGTTCCACCCCAACAACGATTTATTCTTGATGTTAGCGACGCGCACGCTCTGTTAGCTCAAGGGGACGGATTCCCGAGCACCGGATCGTTCCATCAACCATTCATGGAATATGTTGTACCTAATCTTGTGGTTTATGATAATGGCTTGGTGTTATTTGCATGCTGGGGAAGCGCATGGCCGCAAATCTGTTACAGGCAGGTTTCTCTGGAGCAAGTTGATCAAATAACAGGCGATCTCGATAGAGTTGGCTTCTTTGACAACCAATTGAAGATTGACGGCGAAACCGTTGGGCCACATGGAATCGAAACGATTGTGGCTCACACAAGTGCAGGCTATGGTGAAATACATTTGGAGGGCAGACCTTTGCAACTAGAGCCCGTCCGCACTGCTCATAGTATCGTAAATGCGCTTCTTAAGGAAGATCAGGTTGATAAGCATCTCTATCAGCCCGATTACGTAGGACTTTGGGTGAACATGTGGAGCTCCGCAACAATCAACCAAGATAAACCGAAGTGGCCCAATCGCCTATGTAACGACAATACTATTCCAGCGTGGCCGTTTGAATTCAGCCCAAACTATGAAGCGTATCTTGCCTATAACTGTGGTAATTTGTCAGGATACGCGCCAGGTGTCTTGGAATTACCTCAACCAATTGAAACAGTGAGTGCTGCACTAGGCGACTTGAGTAGTAACTACTATTACTATCGATATAGGGACTTAATCTTGTCTGTAGAAATAAGACCTTACTTGCCCGGTGAGAATCGCCAAGTAAAATGTGCCAACGAGCGATGGGCCGGCGGGTTTCCACTCTACAACACATTGCCATTCTCATCATCGCATACAACTCGGTAGCCCGCCCAACACGGCGTGCAGTCTGCTCAGCTGCGGAAGTTGGGCGCACAATGGTTCTGTCGCGGCAAGGGCGTTGTGGCGCAGAAGTATGATCATGGCGGAACACGTTTTGGGTTTCAGTAGACGCTCATCGACTACGCCCATCATTCGCCGTGAAGCTGCTTGGCCCCGGCGTGCCGTCTACCCCAACTAGAGCGAATTCCACTTTGATTTACGGTTTCGTTGGGACTCGAGGCTTTAGCCGGTTAGCTGGTCTGCGGCAAATCCGGCTGAAGCCTCGAGTCCGATGTCGTAAACTAACCTGGAAACCGCTCTAATGATTCAAGGAGTTTTCATGTCCTCTCAACAAAGCACGGTCGATTTCATTCTCGATCAAATTTCAGAAGCAGGCAATGTCTCTGCACGAAAGATGTTTGGCGAATACGGCCTGTACTGCGACGGAAAAATGGTCGCCCTGGTGTGTGACGATCAACTCTTCGTCAAGCCGACCATAGGCGGCAGAAGTCTGTTGAAAACGATTACGGAAGCCAGCCCTTATCCCGGCGCGAAACCGTGCTTCCTGATTTCCGCCGATCTACTGGAAGACCGCGAAGCGCTGACCGAGTTGATCAAAGTCACCGCGAAAGAATTGCCCTTGCCCGTTAAGAAGAAGAAAAACTCGGCTGGCAAAAAATAGCCGACCGAGTTCTCTCCATCTCTCGTTCTCTCTATCACGCTATCCGGCCTTCTTCTTCCACTCAAACAACTTGTTCAACGCCTCCAACGGTGAGAGCGCATTCACATCCAACTTCTCTAATTCCTCTAGCACAGGATTCTTCGCGCCGAACAGGCTCAATTGCAGCGTCGCTGCTTCACGCGGTGCGTTGCCCGTGGCATGATCGCGTTGGCCCTCTTCCAATTCTTCCAGCAACTCTTCGGCCCGGCGAATAACCGGCTTAGGCAAGCCCGCCAACTGCGCAACATGAATACCATACGATCGATCCGCGCCGCCCGGCACAATGTGGTGCAGGAACACCACCTTATCGCCCTCCTCCGCGACGGCGACATTGTAATTGCGCACGTGCGGCAAATGATCGGCGAGTTGAATCAATTCGTGGTAGTGCGTGGCAAACAGCGTCTTGGCGCGCAAGCGTGGATGATTGTGGATGTATTCGACGACCGACCACGCAATCGACAGCCCATCGTAGGTGCTGGTCCCGCGCCCGATCTCATCCAACACGATCAGACTGCGCGCCGTGGCATGATGCAGAATGTTCGCCGTTTCCACCATCTCCACCATGAAGGTCGATTGCCCGGTCGCGATGTCATCCTGCGCGCCGATGCGTGTGAAGATGCGATCGACCAGGCCAATCTGCGCCCGATCGGCCGGCACGAACGATCCGAGCTGGGCCATCAACACGATCAGCGCCACCTGCCGCAGGAAGGTCGATTTGCCCGCCATATTCGGCCCGGTGATGATGAGGACGCGCGCCTCGTCGTCAAAGGTCACATCGTTCGGGACAAAGCGCGTCTCGCTCAACGCCTGCTCCACCACCGGATGCCGCCCACTGACGATGTGCAGCGCAATCTCGTCGGTCAGTTCAGGTCGCACATAGCGATTCAACGCCGCGGCTTCGGCCAGCGCGGAGGCCACATCGATCTGCGCGATCGAGCGAGCCGTTGAGAGCAGCACCACCGATCGGGCCGTGACCTGCGCGCAGATTTCTTTGATCAAACGCTGCTCCACTTCCACTAACCGATCGTCGGCATTGAGGATCAACGTCTCGTACTCTTTCAGTTCCGGTGTGATGTAGCGCTCGGCGTTGGTGAGCGTCTGCTTGCGAATGTAGTTATCAGGCACCGCTTGCGTGTTGGCGTGCGTCACTTCGATGTAATAGCCGAAGACTTTGTTGTAGCCCACCTTCAACGACTTGATGCCGGTGCGTTCTTTTTCGGTACGCTCCAGATTGGCGACCCATTCCTTGGCATTGCGTGAAGCCTGCAGCACCCCATCGAGCTCGGCGCTGAAACCCGATTGAATCACACCCGGTGGCGCATTAGACGGCTCTTCCACGATCGCGCGATGGAGCAGATCGAGCACATCGGGCGCGGGATCAAGCGACCAACCTTGTGAGAGTTCCAGTACTTTCGCCAGATCAGGCACGATCTGCAACGTCGCACGAATCGCCACCAGGTCGCGCGGCGCGGCGTGCCCGCTGATGATGCGGCCCACGGCCCGCTCCAGATCGGGAACTTGCTTAAGGAGCTCACGCGCCTTTGCGCGCAACAACGCATCGTCGCAGAAGAGCTGCACCCGATCGAGCCGCTGCTCTAAGGCGGCTTGATCCAACAGTGGCTGAGACAACCATGCCCGCAGCAGGCGGCTGCCCATCGCCGTGCGCGTATGATCGAGCACGCCCAGCAAAGAAAGTTTTGCGTCTTTTCCGCGCAGGGTGTCGGTGAGCTCGAGGTTGCGCCGCGTCGCCGGATCGAGCGTCATGAATTCGCTGGTGGAATACGATCGCAGGCTGGTGAATTGCGCCAGCACGCCCGCCTGCGTTTCTTGCAGATACTGCACAATCGCTCCGGCGGCGCGCACGGCCAACGGCTTGCGATCCAGGCCGAAGCCCGCCAGGGTCGTCACCTGAAAATGATCCGACACCACTTGCCGCGCCTGCGATGCTTCAAAGCGCCAGGCCGTAAACGGCGTGAAGTGAATGAGCGCATTGCCCGTCGCAGGCCGCACGACAGCTTCGCGGCTTTTTTCATCGGCGACTGGCAGCAAGCATTCGCGCGGCATCACGCGCAGCAATTCCTGCTCGCCCGCGGCAATCGATTCGATCTGCGTCGCGGCGAATTCGCCCGTGGTCACATCGGCGTACGCAAAGCCCACGTGTTGTCCGTCACTGAGCCACGCGGCCAGATAATTCGGGCGCTTCTCGTCCAACAACTCCGGCTCGATCACCGTGCCCGGCGTGATCACGCGCGTCACATCGCGCGGCACGATGCCTTTCACCGTCGCAGGATCGGCCAGCTGTTCGGCCACGGCCACCCGATAACCCTTCTCGATCAAACGGGCGATGTAGTTATCGGCGGCATGATAGGGCACACCCGCCAGCGGCACACGCTGCCCTTTGCCCACCGGTCGCGACGTGAGCACGATGTCGAGTTCATGCGCGATGAGCTCTGCGTCAGCATCGAAAGTCTCATAGAAGTCGCCGAGGCGGAAAAACAAAATCGTATCGGGATACTGGCTTTTGATTTGCAGATACTGCCGTCGAATGGGAGTGAGGTCGTCGTTGAGCATGAAGTTCACCGTACAGCAAGCCGGAGTTAGAATCAAACAAAAGCGTCAAGCATCATTGCGGCGCGGGCATGATCCCGGCCAGGTCGCGCAGATAATTCCAGGTGAACAGGCCCGCCGAGTGCCCGTCAGCCCAGCGTGGCTGCACGGCATAGTTGCCCACGTAGTTGATCTCGATCAGGCTGGTGTTGGGCGCAAGCTTCAAACGCAGCGGATCGGCCGGGCCGTGCAGCTCGGCACATTCGGCGCACGGGCAATTGTCGCGCAGGGTCTTCCACGCAATCTCGCTCGTCGTGCCATCCTTCCACTTCACCAGCAACATCTGCCGGTCATCATCTTTGGTCACCGAGTTCGATTTAGGCATAAACCACCTCTCACTTAGTGAACTGGTCAAACCTTCGCGCGTCGATCGCGCTGAGCAGATCCAGATAATCTTCCAATAGCGGCCACACATACACGCCACGCCCGTGCCGGAAGCGCAGATGGATGAGGCTCAAGGGCAAGTAGTTCCAGCTGAGCACGTCGGACCACGGTATCACCGATCGGCGCAGCAACCACCGCACTCGCAAGCCGTCGGGCGTCACTGTAATCGAGCGGGTGGCAAAATCAATTCCCATCACCAACAACAGCATACCGGAGATGAATCCGATCACGTGCAGCACGGCATCGATCCGGCTGTTCTTGATCGCTTCAACCTCGGCGATCACCGACCCCAACAAGATGAATCCAAACAACAACGCGCCAAATAACGCCACCACCCGATAGAGCGCCGGATATCGAAAGGTCTTCTCGCTGACTGTCGGCAATTCGCTCATGCTTACTCTTCACACATCATAAACGTCGCTTGATCGTATCTACTCAGCCACCGTCATTGCGAGCGCTTTTTGCGAAGCAATCTCCCGATCGACGTAGAGATTGCTTCGCCGCTGAGAAGCGCTCCTCGCAATGACGCCTGAGTAGTTACGTTTGATCATACACGATGAGTGACGGCTTGACCAGTCGCCCCACTTGTCCACAGCAGTTCTCAATTTGGATTCGTAGTAACGACTTCAGTCGTGGTCTGCGGCCACAAGGCGACTGAAGTCGCAACTACCGACGTCAATTGTTTTCATATTGAGAATTGCTGACTTGTCCAAAGTCGCATTTCGAGTATACTGGGGCTGACTTCACGAGAGGATTTATCATGAACAAAGTTTATTTAACGGTCGATCTGGGTGGAACACGCATTCGCGCAGCACGTTGCCAACCCGATGGCACCATTGAGGCCCGCACGGAACAATTTACGCGCGGCGAAGACGGCCCAGACGCCGTGATCGAGCGCATTGCCGAATCTCTGCGCGAAGTTTGGCCCACGCAAAGCACGGTCCTTAGCATTGGCGTCGTCGCGCCCGGCCCGCTCGATCCCTACACCGGCCTGGTCTTTGTCGCGCCGAACATTCCCGGCTTCGTCAACGTGCCCCTGCGTGATCGGCTGCAAGCCATCTTCAAAGTGCCTGTGGTCATCGGCAATGATGCCAACCTGGCCGGCCTGGCCGAATGGCGCTATGGCGCAGCGCGCGGACACGATGATGTGGTGTTTCTCACCATCAGCACCGGCATCGGCGGCGGGGTCGTCGTCAACCGGCACTTACTGCTCGGCAGCGAGGGCTTAGCCGCCGAACTGGGCCACATCACAGTGGATTGCAACGGCGTCGTCTGTCAATGCGGCAACATCGGCTGCATTGAATCGATCGCCTCTGGCACGGGCTTAGTGCGGCAAGTGGTCGAACGTTTGACGGCGGGCGAGCAGAGTCAAATTACCGATCTCGTGGCGGGCGACTTCGATGCCATCAACGTCGAAGTCCTCGCGCAGGCAGCAGATCAAGGCGATGTCTTGGCCAATGACGTTTTCGATCGATCGTTCCGCGCCTTTGGTCTAGCCATCGTGACCTACTTGCACATCTTCAATCCGACGATTGTCGTGATCGGCGGCGGTGTCAGCAATCTGGGCGAGCGACTCTTCAAGCCGATACGCGACGCCGTCGAACGCTATCCCATGAGCCCGCGCTACGCCTGCCCCATCGTTCCCGCGCAGCTCAGCGGCGATGTCGGCTTGTTAGGCGCGTTAGCCCTGGCCCTCGATCCCCCGCCGCAGCGCAGCCTTTAACAGCACAGCAGAAAACTTCCCGCCAGTCAATCTGTGCGGGAAGTTTTGTGTCGCCTCAATTATCGCTGCGCAACCGGCTCATGCTGCTTGCCGGAGTAGGTGGCAACGCCACCGGCAGTAACACATGGAAAATACTGCCCGGCATCCGGGCTTCGTCATGGCCCGGGCTTTCCGCCCAGATCTTGCCGCCATGCGCTTGAATCACGCCCTTGGCGATGGGTAAGCCCAAGCCTGGCCCCGCCCCCTTGAACTTCGTCGATCCCGTCGAGTGCAGTTCAACCGTCCCTACCCGATAGAATTTCTCAAAGATCAGTTTTTGATCAGAGACATCGATCCCGATGCCCGTGTCGGCAAACAGCACTTCGACAAACGTCTGCGGATTGTCTTCGTTGTTGTCTTCCAACGTGCGCCCGCTAATCGTAATGGCTCCGCCATCGGGTGTGAATTTGATCGCATTGCCGATCAGATTACTGAAGGCCTGACACAGACGCTGCAAATCACCCTGCACAGACGGTAACCCTTCCAGGTCAGTGATCTGCACGCTCATCTTGCGTTCGCGGATCGCTTCCCGATAGTTATCCGTAGCCATTTTCACCACAGCCGCCACCGTAATCGCCGCCGTGCGAATATCCAGCGCCTGCGCATCGATGCGCGAGACGTCTAACATCGCTGCGATGATCTGCTCCAACCGCACGCTCGCGCGTGTGATGCCTTGGCTGATCTGATTCATGTGCGCGGCCACAAAACCGCCCTGCTGCACCATGTCCGCCAGGATATCGGAATAACCGCGCACCTGCGTTAACGGCGTGCGTAATTCATGCGAGGCAATCTCAATGAAATCGGTCTTAGCCTTGTCGAGTTTCTCCAAACGGCGGTTCGATTCGGTCAGCTCCTCGTTGAGCTGCATGATCGAACGATTTGCCGTGCGGAGGTCACTGACCAGGCGCGCGTTCTGCAGCACGACCGTGGTCTGATTCGCCACCGTCATCAGCACATCCAAATCCTGCGCCGAATAGGGTTCGCCCGACTCTTTTCGTCCGAAAGCAAAGATACCGACCAGGTTCTCTTTGTCGCGGATGGGCACGTATACTTCCATATCCAGTGAATGCAGCCATAGCCGTTCCGCAATGGGCGAAGAACGATATTCAGGGAAAATATCGACCTCGTATTGAGTCAATGGCTTCGCCCCCTGCTGCAAGACGTGCAGAATGGGGCTCTCGTCGGTAAATTCGGCCATCTGAATCGGCAGGTCGCCCATGCCTTCCATGATCGCCACATCGGCCACCGCTTCATTTTCGCGTCGGCTGATCAGCATGAGCGAACCACGCCGCACGTCCAGCGCTTCAGCGATGATGCCCACGGCCACCGTCGACAGCGTGCTCAAATCGACGATGTTATTAATCGCGTCACCGTAGTCGCGCAGCGCCCGCGCCGGATTATAGCGGCCGGAATAGACAAACCGATCGACCAGGCGTAAAATCACTAAGCGCAGCGGATGAATGACAGCCGCCAATAAAACCGCCGCCGTGATCGCTGCGACAATCACGCCCAGCGTAATCTCTTGCTGAGCGACCGAGAGCACCGCCAGCATGCCGCCGAAGATCAAGCCGCCGACAAACAGCGTGGTCAAAATGCCAGCAAGCAGCTGGCGTGTGACTGTCCGCAGCACCGGTAAATGATAGCTGACCATCGCCACGGTTAAGACGATCACGGCGACGAAGCGCAGCACCGCGCCAATTTGGTTGACATCGATCAGAAAGGCGCGCTTGTCAAACCCCATGAGCAGCTCGCCCACCAACAGGAATACCAGACCCAACATCCAGAACAAGATGCGGTTACGGTGCAACGGCCGGCGCATTTGAATGAAATCGACCAGCACCAGCATCAACGTCCCGGCACTGAAGCCGGCCCAACCCGCGACGCGCAGTGGACGAAGGGGATCTTCCGTCTGCATGGCGGCCGTGCCCAGAGTGACCTGCTGCAAGCCGAACAAATTCATATCGACGGTCAGCACGAAGATCAGCCAGAACAAGCCGATCAGCGCCACCCACTTAGCACCAGGCCGTTCGAGAAACATCAACGTGAGGACAACTACCAGCGGAGCCGAGGCAGTCAGCAAATCAGCGGCCAGACGCACTCCGATATGCATCACGTCCTGGCGCAGACCCAACCACAACGTCAAGCTAAGGCCAATGCTAAGCAGCACGGAGAGGGTCAAGTATAACAACAACGTGCGAGTCGGCCACTCAGTCCAGCCACGTCGCTGGATCACGAGCATGATCAACATGAAGTAACCCACCGCCGTTCCCAATGCCACGACGACCGGAGCTTGTAGCCCGAAAAGGATTGACGTCACGCGTGCACCTTACTTGAGAATATAGTAGGTTCCCTTTTTCGCACCAATGCGCATCACGATCCCGCGATCAACCAGATCGGCCAGATCAAGCCGCAGCGTTTCGGCTGAAACATCGGGGCACAGCTGCTGGTACTCCCGATTGGTGATCTGCCCCCGCTCGCGCAAATACGTCAGAGCGCGCGCCTGCCGTTCGTTCATCGTCTTCTCCCACGTCAGAGCGGCCCGCCGCTCTTTAATGTTGGACAACGTCACGGTGAACGAATACGGCAGCGCTTTGAACTGTGGAGGACGATGCCCGGCTTGCGTCATCTCTTCAATCATGCGATCGATGCCCAGTCCTAGCTCTTCAATATAGCCCCATTGAAACAGTCCCGAAACCAACCGAGGATTGCGCGAAAAGTGTTCTTCCACCAGATTATCGACCGTGATGAAACCCGGCAGCCCGCCGGGGCTGATCACTTCCATTCGATCGGCAAACATCCGAATCTCGACGCGACGTCCCTTCAGGCGATAATCGCGATGACACACCGCATTGACCAGACACTCACGCACGGCAAACGGCGGATACTCCGTCCGCTCTTCGCGCTCCAGCCCCTTCACCACCGCGCCCACGTGCATCTCTTCCCAGATGACGTCCCACGCGCCCTCGATGACCCGCGCCAGCGGGCCGGTGATTTCTTCGCGCCGACCATACCCTGGCAAACCGCCTTCACCGCGTGGCTCCGTGCCGATGAATTTGACGAACACTAAACTGGTCTGCGGCAAGAATTGCTGCGGATTCTTGCCGAACAGCAACAGCCCGGAAACGGTCGGACTACCTTCGGCATCTAGCGCACCAATCTCGCGCAGCAGCGCATCGGGTGTCGAGGTGATGCGCTTGCGCTGCCGTTCTTCGCGCTTGGCAATATACTCCGCCAACACGTCGTCGTCAAGATCAGATCGCCGCGCCCCGGCCACACTCTCCGCCTCGAACTCGCCACTGCTCTTCGTGGCGGCCAGCTGGCGAATGGCCTCCCCGGCTAGCGGGCGATTCTCGGCCCCCATGCGAATGACCACGCGCCCATCCGACACCGAATGCAGTTCGGTGCTGCGCGCCACGCTCACGGCCACCACCGAGGCCCCCGCCAGATCGATCTGCTCCCAACCGGTATGAATCGGCGGGCGGCACAGGGCTTCGGCTCGTCGCAAGGCGCTTTCCACATCTTCGGGATATACTCGCCCCGTGGGCTTGCCATGTTCATCCACGCCGACGACGATCGTGCCGCCATCGCTGTTGGCGAAGGCCACCAGCGTTTCCGCCAACGCCTCGACCTCGAGATCGGGCAGATATTCAACCAGTTGGCCAGGGCCGGCTTTGAGAATCGTCGTGGTGATCATGCGTGTGATTCAACCAGTTGATGCGCCACAACCGTAAAAGATTCGGCATCCGCCAGCGCACCGGCGGCCTCTTCCCGGTTGGTACGCCGATCGGGCGCATAGTCGTGGTTCAGCCGATCGCGCAGGGAATTTCCANNCTTTCACGCCTTCCACCAGCAGCGCCACCTTGGCCGCATACAACATGGCGTAATAGGCCACTGAATTGACATCGTCATAGCAGCCAGCTGTCAATAATACGCGAGCGGCGCGCAGCTTGTCGGCCGCCATGATCAGCCACGTCTGCGGATCATTCAGATCAGCCGGTTCATCAGGTGCATAAGGCGCCGGTGTTTCGCGCAACTCGGCGAGTGGCGCAGCGGTCACAACCCGCGCCGCGATCAACCGGCCATCCACCAGCTGCGCCGTCAAGAGTTCAACCCCTTCGCGCCGCGCCTCGGCGACCACGTCATTACCCACCTCAAACCGGCGCTCTTCAACCACCCACGGTGAAAGGTAGCCCGCGCAGCCGGACAGCAACAGGTCATAGGCGATTTCGCCGATCTCGCGATCGCCCCGGCGTAGTGCTGCGCCTTGCCAGGATACGACCACCATCACATCCACGTCTGAATCAGCGGTTGCGTCGCCGCGCACCTGAGAACCAAAGAGAAGCAAGCGGCGAATTTGACCAGGAAAACGCGCCAGCAATTCATCACGGAATCGCAGCAGCGTGAGGGCTATCTCGCCCGGCAGGTGATCGAGCGTGAGCGGGGGCGCGGCACGATCGGGCGCAGCAAGAACTTCGATCATCTAGTCCACCGCCTCTACCGTCGCCTCTTCGCTATCTTCCATTTCGTCGACGACATCATCGGCATCGATGACGTCATCGGCAACATCTTCTTCTTCCTCTGGCTCGACCGCTACTTCCAGATTCGCCGTTGCGGCGGCCACTGCGCGCGCGTTCTCTTCCGGATTTGCCTCCAGCCGCGCCAACGAGGCCAACCGATCGCCTTCATCCAACGCTATCACGTGCACGCCCAAGGTCGAGCGGCCCGCCACGCGTACATTTTCCACTGCGGTGCGCAGCGCGATACCAGCCGCCGTGATCAACGTGATCTCATCTTCCGGCTTAACCACGCGCGCCGCGACGATGGGGCCGGTTTCCTCATACCGATCGGCGATCGTGCGCACCCCGCCCGTATTGCGGCCCTTGATCGGATATTGCTCAAACGGCGTCCGCTTACCATAGCCCTTTTCAGTAACGACGAGCAATTGACCACCAGGCACGATCACGTCCATGCTGGCAACGGTGTCGTCTTCGCGCAAACGGATGGCGCCCACGCCGGAGGCCGTGCGCCCCATCGAGCGCACCTTCGACTCGCGATAGCGCAAGGCTCGCCCGCGCGCGCTCACGATGATCACATCCTGCTTGCCGTTGGTCGCATGCACCCAGCCTAGCATATCGCCCTGCTCCAGCGAAATCGCGATGATGCCGCTGGGCCGCACCGCCTCGAACTCGGTCATGTTGACACGTTTCATGCGGCCTTTGACCGTGCACATCGTGCAGAAAGAATTAGGCGTGAACTCGCGCACAGCTAACGCCGCGGTGATCTTTTCGTTCTCAGCCAGATTGATGAGGTTCACCAGCGGCACGCCGCGCGCCGCCCGATCGGCTTCCGGCACCTCAAAGGCCCGCACGTGATAGACCTTGCCCTTGTCCGAAAAGAACAAGATGTGATGCAGGGTGCGCGTGGCAAAGATCGTATCGACCACATCTTCCTCGCGCGTCGCCATGCCCGTCACGCCGCGCCCGCCGCGCTTCTGCGCCCGATAGGCTTTAGAGGCGACGCGTTTGATGTAGCCCCGCTGCGTCAAGGCAATGAGCACTTCTTCGTCCGCGACAAGATCTTCCAGTGAGAGTTCTTCCGCGCCATCCGACGTGATGTGCGTGCGGCGTTCATCGCCAAACTTCTCTAGTAAGGCGGCCAGATCATCTTTGATCAAGCCCAACACCTTGCGCGGATTCGCCAGTAAATCTTCCAGATGCGCGATGGTCGCCATGATCGCCTGATATTCATCTTCGATCTTCTGGCGCTCCAACGCGGCCAAACGACGCAGCTGCATATCGAGGATGGCCTGCGCCTGCACTTCGCTCAAGTGGAAGCGATCCATCAAACGGCCGCGCGCTTCTTCGGCGTTGGGTGATTCGCGGATAGTCTGAATCACCGCGTCGAGGTTGGCCAGTGCGATGCGCAGCCCTTCCAGGATGTGTGCGCGGGCGCGCGCCTTATCCAGATCGAACTGGCTGCGCCGCGTGATGACTTCGTGCCGGTGGGCGATGTAGATTTGCAGCGTGCGCTTCAGCGACAGCAAGCGCGGCTGCCCGTCGACCAGCGCCAACATCTGCGCCCCGAACGTGGTTTGCAGCGGCGTGTATTTGTGCAGCTGATTCAGCACCGTCTTGGGCTGCGCCCCGCGCTTGAGCTCGATGATCAGGCTCATGCCATTCCGATCGGACTCGTCGCGCAAATCGGAGATGCCGTCGATGCGCTCGTCGCGCACCAGCTCGGCGATGCGCTCGATCAACGCGGTTTTGTTGACCTGATACGGAATCTCCGTCACGTTGATGCGGAAGCGGCTGCCCTTCATCTCTTCGATCGTCGAGACCGCGCGCATCACAATGCGGCCCTTGCCGGTAGCATAGAGATTCAGAATGCCTTCACGACCGAGGATCAGGCCGCCCGTTGGAAAGTCCGGGCCTTTGATGTATTGCATCAGATCCTCGACCGAGACGCCGTCTTCCGAGGTATGAGCGAGATCATTCAGCAACTGCAATTCATGATCGCGATTCCACACTTCGCCGTCCGGCAGCGGCGTCACGCGACGTTCTTCGATGATCGTCTGCCAGCGCACGATGAGGTGATCGAGCGCGCCGCAAATCTCACCCAGATTGTGCGGCGGGATATTGGTGGCCATGCCGACGGCAATACCGGACGAGCCGTTGAGGAGCAGATTAGGCAAGCGGGCGGGCAGCACCGCCGGTTCTTTCAGCGTGGCATCGAAGTTGTCGGTCCAATCGATCGTGTCTTTATCGATATCGATCAGCAGCTCATCGGCCATGGCAGCGAGACGCGCTTCGGTGTAGCGCATGGCCGCCGGGGCATCACCATCGACCGAACCAAAGTTGCCTTGCCCATCGACGAGCGGATAGCGCATGGAAAAATCTTGCGCCATGCGCGCCATCGCATCGTATACCGCGGCATCGCCATGCGGGTGATACTTGCCCAGCACTTCACCCACGATACGCGCCGATTTTTTGTACGCGGTGTTGGAGCGCAGGCCCATGTCATGCATCGCATACAAAATGCGCCGATGCACCGGCTTCAGACCATCACGCGCATCCGGCAAGGCGCGCGCCACGATCACGCTCATGGCGTAATCGAGATAGGCGCCTCGCATTTCGTGTTCGATGTCGATGGTGCGGATGTGGCCGGCATTGTTGTCGGCGGGGGAAACCCCGTTGTCGGCGGGGCCGGTGAGCTCAAGTTCGTCTGTCAATTCCAGTAACTCCTAACCGTTAAACACAGCCTATAGCAGACGTAATTATACCTTGAAGCGGGTCATTCTCCAATAAGACAGAGGCCTTGATCGAGGTTGACAAAGCCGTAAGAATGTGAGTTTTTGTCGTAAAATCCAGCGTTTTTCGCGCTTACGAGAGGAGCGCGTTCAGTTCCGCTTCGGTCAGCTGGGCTTGGCGAAGGATGGAACGCACGACCAGCGGAGGAAGATCGCCGGAGTGAATCGGCACAGTCACCGCCAGGTTTCCTTTGCGTAACCGCAAGTGGCTGCCGCGTTGTCACACTGGCACAAAGCCAGCGCGCCCAAGCGCTCGAACCATTTCGGCGGGTTTTACCGAGGGTAATCTAGGCATAAGCGTGCACAGCCACGTTTACTTTGAAGCGAAAAACTGATTTCACTTTGTCAGGCCTAGCACGCCGTGGATCGTCAGCTGCCGGAACTGGACGCAAATAGGGCAGACCATCCTCAATAGCGCCTTCGATGTGTACCGTGGCGGCTTCTAACAGCATCTGCCTGAGTAGCTAACACTTTGCAATT
>PMCF01000323.1 GCA_003154115.1 Anaerolineae bacterium | reverse complement strand
GGACATTCGCGCAATTCGCGGATCAGATTTTTTCCGCAATCTGTGACCATTCGCAGTATAAAGAGCGCGGGGTTGCTCACGCGGCCATTTGCGGCAGAGCGTGTCGATAGCCGGTTGGCGCATAGGCCGGTTGAAATTGTTGCTTGACATCGGCGAGAGAGACGCCCTTAATGGCAATATCGTGCAGACGATTTGATCCTAGGCCCAGTTGGCGGGCAATGTTGAGATGATTCTCTGCCCGCAGAAACGACGGATCGGGATATTCGGCGGTAGGATCGAAGCCCATCGCGGCCACCGCCACCGCGTCCGTCGCCACCGGATTCTTCCCGCCGATCAAGATGCCGGGGCTCTTGGGGCCGAGATCTTGATTCCACGGCCCTTCGCTGCCGTCGACGGTCATGATGCCGTCGATGAGCGACACGTTGACGGGACGCGCGCGATTGAGGTCGATCACGACTCTTGGCAGCCGCTGTTTCATCTCATCCTCAGCGCCGTGCAGATCAGAGCGAACGGTCCCGCCGTAGAGTTTGGCCGGCACCAGGCCCACCAGGTTTTTCATCGATTGGGTGATGCCGCAAATCCAATGGCACTTCATCTTCGCCACGGAGACCAACGCATCTACTTCTTGGAGAATGTGATTCGCCGTGAACTGATCGTAGATGAACCAATTCTGACCGACGGGCAGCGAGGCGTAATCGGTATACGGCTGGGAATCATTCAAGTCGATGAGCGTGGCTCCCAGATCGTGCGCTACATCGACATAGCCCCAGTCTTGATACGATCCCCACTCATAAACAGACTCAACAATATAGACCGCTGCCGCCCCTGCATCGTATAGCAATTCGATCATGGCGCGCACTACCGCCGGATGAGTAACGTAGGTTTCGATCGGAGGCAACCCGCCCTGCGGTTGCGCGCTTGTGCCACCAGTCAAGTTTGGCTTGATCGCAACAATATCGCCCTGCTTGACGACATCGCCTAGTCCGCCTAAGTTGTCGAAGATCGTCTCGACTTGCCGCCGCACCAGTTTGGGATCGTAAGAGGACGCTCGCGCAATCGCTACTTGATAGGACGAGGAAGCCTTCGCCACTGTCGCGGTAGGACTGGCAGGCGCTATAGTCGAAGTGGGCGCTGCCGTCAAGGTAGGCGGTATCGAGGGCGAAGTAGGCGTATTGGTTGGCGTAAGGCTCGGCGGTATGGCAGTTGATGTTGATGCGGTTGTGGCTGTTGATGTTGGTAAAGCGGTGGGGCTTGGTTCTTTCGTGACTGTAGGCGGTGTTCCGCAGCCCGCGAGGGCCAACCCGTCGATCACGGTTCCCGTTACTTTGAGAAAATCGCGTCGAGACAGCGTGTGAAGTTAAGTCTCTGCCGAACGAGATCGTTGACAAGGATGCCGTGCCATAGAACCACCTCGCTTGAATGATTTCTGCCCCGCCAGCGTGGTCTATAATAGTTCGGCTATGGGTAAATGGCAAATGCGCGCTGGCGTGACGGGCGGAGTGGTGCTGGGAAATCTGAAGTAGGCGTTGAAGTTGACCCGTGAGGTGCTTTGTTTTATACTAACTAGGAGAATTGTCGAGTCTGTCCTGACTCCAACATCAATCTCAGAGCAACGGCTTCGGTGTGACCCATACTTGGCCCCTTATCAGTGTACTGCGAATTGTGCTCCCCAAATTCATAATACGAGGAGAATTCACATGGTTACTATGCAAGACCTGAATACCGCTATTGGCGCCCACGCCATGTGGAAGCTGCGACTTGCCAATGCCATCGCGAACGGTACGTCAGAGTTCGTTCCAGAGCGCGTCGAGCCTGACAACTTGTGCGATTTTGGCAAATGGCTCTACGGCCTGTCAGTGTCTGAACGCAACTCCGACCAGTGGAAGAAGGTTCAGGCACTACATGCAGCCTTCCACAAGGAAGCGTCTCAGATACTCCGACTGGCCTTGCGTAACCAGAAGGCGGAGGCGCAGAAACGCATGGACTACGGCGGTTCTTTCGCAAAGGCCTCGACGGATTTGACCCTAGCGATGATGGATTGGAAGAAGACGCTGGGGAGTTGAAGTAAGCCCGCCAGCCGTGCTTTGAGAATCACGCGCATCCGCGAGTACGCGCGTGCGCTTGCTGTTGGTCAAGGTCCTTTGGAGTTCACCGCCCTGCCTGGCGCGGAAAAACCACCGCGCCACGGCAAGGCTACGCGCTTTACGTGCGAGTGTAAGCGCCGTCCTAAGTCGAAGCACGAGAGCGAAGACAGAGAAGTCATCACAGTTGGCGGTCGGTTGTCAGCCAAGACAAACGCGAGTAACATAGAGGCAAAGGCATCACATTCGCAGAGGAAGCCGTGCCTAACACCGTCCTGAGAAACTGATCGCGGCGTCCGGCTGAAAAAAGTGGGCCGAGTCAACGTGAAACCAAGCGGAACGAGCGACAAGCCGAGTTAAGACGTGTTGAGGCGGAAGTGTGAGGCGTTTGGTTGACGAACAGTTCAACCGGAAAACCCAGCGGGGCCAGGCTGAAGAGGTGCGGGATGTTGCGACAGAGATTGCAGCCGACCGCTGATCCTGCGTCGTTTGGCGTTACGGCTGACCACTGGCACTTGGGTCGGCGGCGGGCGGCTGACGCCGGGATCGTTGTGCGCCAAGCTAACTTGGTGCTTCGGGTGAGGTGGAAGTCCTCACGGGGCAAGGTCTAACCCACCACCCCTAGCGAGTGTTGCAG
>PMCF01000099.1 GCA_003154115.1 Anaerolineae bacterium | reverse complement strand
AATTGCAAAGTGTTAGCTACTCAGGCCGGGCTGGCTGGTGTTAGAGACCAGCGATACCGATTTACATGGCGTGCTGTCGCTGCTCGGCATTGATAATCCCTTTGCCGGTGGCAGCAGTCAGGGCGATGAAGGTGAGTTCTGCGGCGTGATTCGAACCATATTCGGAAAGTTTAGCTATACCGCCCGGATGCGCATTGAAGGCGATCGGCTGCTGGCCTGGCTGGAGACGACGCGCGGCAAGATGACCATGACCGGCCAGCGCTCCTCGTTGCCGTCGCCCGATCAGAATTCAGCTAGCCGGGAGAAATAATGCTGCGAAGAATCAGAGCCGTTACGAGAAAAGAAGTGTCACAGATGCTGCGCGACAAAACCAGCTGCGGCTGGTGCTCCTCATGCCCTTAATCCAGATTATCCTGTTCGGGTTTGCGGTGACCATGAATGTCCGACACATCCCGACAGTGGTGTTTGATCAAAGTCGGGACAGCGCCAGTCGTGCCTATCTGGATAGTCTGGTGAACTCGCAGTACTTCAACATCACCGCCATGCTGTCCAGTCAACAGGCCGTCCGTCAGGCTATCGACAACAACCAGGCTCAAGTGGGCATTGTAATTCCGCCCGATTTCGCGATGAAGGTCGATCGGGGTGAGGCCACCGCCCTAATTTTGGTGGATGGCGCCGATCCTTTTGTCTCGCTCTCCGCCTATTACAATGCCAACATCGTGACGCAAGCTCAGTCCATTCAACTGGTCACCGATGAGTTGACACAGGCTGGAAAAGGTGCGCTGGCGACCAATCCGTTGGTGTCTAGCTTGCACATTCTCTACAACCCCGACCTCAAGGATCTGTGGTTTGTCGTGCCGGGTCTCATCGCGTTGATTTTGCAAGTCCAGTCCATCACGTTGATGGTGGCTGCCATCGTGCGCGAGCGCGAGACCGGCACGATCGAACAAATCTTGGTGACCCCCATCCGCCCGATCGAACTCCTGATCGGCAAGATGATCCCCAATGTGATCTTGCTCGGCTTCAACCTGGTCATGATTCTGGCGGTTAGCTCAATCGGGTTTCATGTGCCCTTTCAAGGCAACCTGCTGCTGTTCGTTGGGCTGGTCTTGATCTATGTCTGTGCCTGCATCGGGCTGGGGCTGTTGATTTCCACCATTTCAGAAAATCAACCGCAGGCGTTTCAGATCAACATGATGATTACGCTGATGGGGCTGGTCGTGAGCGGCTTCATCTTTCCGCGCAATGCGCTGCCGCCCGTCATCAACTGGCTGGGCTACCTGTTCCCTTTGACGTACTTCATTCCCATTTTGCGGGGCGTCATGTCCAAAGGGATTGGACTGGAAATTATCTGGCCGCTCGTGGTCGCGCTCGGATTCTATGCCGTGCTGATCATGGCGGTCGCGGCCAAGACCTTCAAGCAAGATTTGGATTAGGACCGTGCTTTCATGAGGAAATCTTTTCAACGCATTTCCGCCGTTGTCCGCAAGGATGCGATCCACCTGCGCCGCGATTGGCACACGCTGTTCTTGATGATCGCGATTCCGGTGATCGAACTATTCTTGCTGGCCTACTCCGCGACCTTCACGGCCCGGCATTTGCCGCTGGCCGTCTACGATCAGAGCCACGACACTCAAAGTCGGGCGTTCGTCGACAGCCTGACTAATTCTGGATATTTTGATCTGGCGCTGAACGCCAACAGCCAGGCTGAGATCATCAAGGCATTGGATGATGGGCAAGTCAAGATCGGTGTGGTGATCCCGAGCGATCTCAGCCAACACATCGATCGGCAGACCGGCACCCTGCTGATCTTGCTCGATGGCTCGGATGCTTACAGCTTGCAGTCGGCCTATGGTGCGGTCAACGCGTTGGCTCAGAAATTTTCAATGGACTTGCCCCTACAGACTTTACAGGAGAATGGTCTGTCAGCCGGTCAAAACGCCTTGCCCATCGACACGTCCGTGCAGACGTTATACAACCCTTCACGCGAGGACCTGTACTTTATCATCCCCGGCGTAGCGGCGATGTTGTTGCAAATGTTTGCCATCCTGGGCATTGCCATGACGATCGTCCGGGAACGCGAATGGGGTGTGGCCGAACAATTACTAGCTACACCCACTCGCCCGTTGGAAAACATCATCGGCAAGATCATTCCGTACTTTGCTTTGTCAATGTTTGAGATGGTCGTCATCCACGCGCTCGGTTACTTCTGGTTTGGTGTCCCATTCAAGGGCAGCCTGCCTTTGTATTTGGTCCTCGCGGCACTGTTTGTCAGCAGCAGCCTGTGCGTAGGCTTGTTGCTCTCGACCATCGCGACCACGCAAAAACAGGTGCAGACCATCGGGGCGTTGATCTTGTTATTGAGCTTCTTGCTTACAGGCTTAATTTTCTCCCGCATTCCGATGCCGTGGTGGACGCAGCTCATCGGCACGGTCTTGCCTGTGACCCACTTCATCCCGATCGTGCGCGGCATCATGGTGAAGGGCGTCGGCCTCAGTGCGTTGTGGCCGAATGTAGTGGCGCTGGTGCTCTTCAATCTTATCTTGATTGTGCTCCTTCCTGTACTGTCACGCAAGCGGATGGATTGATCTACACAGCGGTTTTCATGTCTGAAGCAGTCATTGTCGCAAATCATCTCGTCAAAGAATTCCGATCGAATCGCGTAGTGCGCGCAGTGAACGGTGTGAGCTTGCAGGTCGATCGCGGCGAGGTCTTCGGCCTCATCGGTCCCGATGGAGCCGGTAAGACGACGCTGGCCCGTGTCATTCTGGGCTTGCTCAGTCGCACCAGCGGTGAGAGTTCGATCTTGGGTTACGACTCGATGGCCCATCCGTATGAGATTCGCGAGCGCGTGGGCTATGTGGCTCAACAGTTGACCTTGCCACCCGATCTGACCGTCGTGGAAAACATGCGCTTTTTTGCTGACACACAAGGTGTGCCGCGCTCAGCACAGGCGAAACGCATCGCTGAACTGCTTGAGTTTACGGGCCTGACACAGTTTATGGGCAGGATCACGGCGCGGCTCTCCGGCGGCATGAAGAAAAAACTGGCGTTGGCGTGCAGCTTGATTCATGAGCCGGACGTCTTGCTGCTCGATGAACCGACGCTGGGTGTTGATCCGGTCAGTCGGCGCGAGTTCTGGGCTTTGCTCTCAACCTTACGCGCGACGCAGGGCCTCACCATTTTGGTCAGCACGCCCTACATGGACGAAGCCGAACGCTGCAATCAGATCGGTCTGATCTATCAGGGACAGATCATCGCCAATGGATCGCCGCAACAAATCAAAGCCTTGAGTCCGGGTCAATTGTTGGAGTTGCATCCAGACCCCGATCGGTTTGACGAAGCCCTCCGGTTGATCCAATCCCTGCCGGGTGTGGCAGAAGTCCAGACCTATGGCGCACTGCTGCACGTCTTTGTGGACAACGCCGATCGGCGTCTGCGAGAAATCGAAAGTAGTTTAACGCAACAACAGATTACGGTCAGCGGTCTGCGTCCGATCGAGCCGCGCATGGAAGAAGCCTTTATCAGTTTGATCAATCATCAGCGCCTGGCAGAAACTGGAACAACCCGATGAGTGACAATCCGATTCAAGTTGAAAACGTGACTAAACGCTTTGGTCAATTTACGGCCGTCAATCAGGTCAGTTTTGAAGCGCGGCCGGGTGAAGTGTTGGGGTGGCTGGGTCCCAACGGAGCGGGCAAGACCACCCTGATGCGTATGCTGCTGGGCTTGCTTCATCCCACTGAAGGCCGCATGCACGTGCTGGGCTTCGATCCGGTGACCGAGCCAAAAAAGTTGCACGCGTCTGTCGGGTACATGTCTCAGCTATTCACCCTCTACAACGATCTGACTGCCGTGGAAAACATCCAGTTTTACGGCGAAGCCTATGGCATTCCCAAGTCGCAACGCGCGCAGCGCGAACAAGAAATCCTGCAAATGGCGGGACTGGAAGCGAATAAGAATCGCCTGACCGCCCATCTTTCCGGCGGTTGGCGACAGCGTCTCGCTTTAGAGCAGATTCCTAATCAGTTG
>PMCF01000256.1 GCA_003154115.1 Anaerolineae bacterium | reverse complement strand
TGAGATTAGCCATACCCGATTGATTTCAGTCTCCAGCGCGAGACTGTCATTGATCATTGATCATTGTTCATTGCCCATTGCTCATTGTTCATTTATAATCCCCCTATTCACAAACAAGACGCCTGCGCCATTCAACATGTTCCACTTCTTTCGCACCAGCTTCAGCATCCTGCTCATTTTGTGCGGCTTAGCCGCCTGCACCTCTGCGCCCGGCACGCCCACACCCAGCGCCCCTTCGCCTACGCCTAGCGCGCTGGCATCCACGGCGCAGCCCCTGCCGCCCACCGCCGTGCCCGACACGCCCATCACTCTGACGTTGTGGTTGCCCACCCGTTTTGCGCCGCAAGCCGACAATCCGGCCTATCAGGTCTTGCAGCGCCAGCTCAACGACTTCGCGCAATCGGCCGAGGGAGTGCCCAGCCGGATCGTGATCAAACAAGATCGCGGCCCCGGCGGCCTGCTCGATCTCCTCCGCACGGCCAGCCCCGTGGCGCCGAGTGTGCTGCCCGATGTGATTGCTTTGGAGGCGGCCGATCTGGAAACTGCCGCGCGGGCGGGCCTCCTCAAACCGATCGGTTCCCAGCTGCCCACCGATCTAACGAACGACCTCTTTCCCTTTGCCCGCAATCTCGGCACTCTCAATGGCGAGCTCTACGGCCTCGTCTACAGCACCGACATAGAACATCTAGTGGGTAATCCCCTCGCCAGCAATAACGCCACACCCCTGCCCCCCACCTGGAACGCGCTGCTGGATGAGCCGCGCCGCTATCTCTTTGTCGTCGGCAATACGGACAACGGCGTCAGTGATGCGGTTGTGGCGCATTATCTGTCCGCAGGCGGGGCCTTGACCGACAACACCGGCCAACCGGCCTTAGACGAGCTAGCGATGCAGACCCTCTTGGAGACTTATCAAGAGGCACAGAATAAAGGCATCCTACCCAACAACCTCATGCAGCTCAACACGGCGAGTGACATTTGGGCAGCATGGCGTGGCAATGGCAACACGCTGGTCAACCTGACAGCGTCACAATTTCTCAGCGTGGCGACCCGTCTGCCTGATCTGCAATATGCCGCCCTGCCCGCGCTCACCAAAGCGGCGCACCCCATCGGGCGAGGCTGGGCGTACGCCATTGTCGCAAGCGATCCGCGCCGCCAGGCCGCCGCGCTGCGTCTGCTACAACATCTGCTCACCCCGACTAATGCAGGCGCATGGACACGCGCTGCAGGTGTGCTGCCCGGACGGGCCGCCGCCTTGACGACGTGGGAGGCCAACGCTTACACCGGCTTCCTGCGCGATGAATTAACGCAGGCCCAGACCGCGCCCTCCGCAGCGATTATGGCCGTCGTCGGCCCACCCTTGCGCAAAGCCGTGGAAGACGTGCTGGCCGGCCGCGCCACTCCCGCCGAAGCCGCTCACACTGCCGCGCTAACCGTAAATCCAGGAAACAAGTAGACGTGCCCGAGTTCGATCTGCGCGCTGTCGCCCATCAACTGCAATGTGCCGCACTGGCCGCCGTCGATCCGGCCGAAGCGGTGTATCGCTTTGTCTCGCGTGTCGGCGATCGCATCTTGATCGGGCAACAGGCGTACGCGCTGCGTGACTTCGATCACATCTATCTGGTCGGTGCGGGCAAAGCCGCTATGCCCATGGCCGAAGCGATCGGCGAAGTCTTGCACGATCGCCTGAGCAGCGGCGTGATCATCACGAAGTATCACCACATCGATCGACAGCTGCCCGATCCACTGCGCGTGTACGAAGCCGGTCATCCTGTACCCGATGAACAATCGGTGGCCGCCACGCGCGATCTCGCCGCCTTGCTCGATCAGGTCACGCCGCGCGATCTGGTGTTCTGTGTCATTTCCGGCGGCGGTTCCGCGTTGATGACCCTCCCTGCAGAAGGCATTACGCTGGCTGACGTGCAGGCCACCACGCAGCTCTTATTGCGCGCTGGGGCGACCATTCATCAGATCAACACCATTCGCAAGCATCTGGACACCATCAAGGGCGGCGGATTGCCCCGTTTGGCCCACGGCGCTCCGATCGTCTCACTCATTCTCAGCGACGTCATCGGCGACGATTTATCCGTCATCGCCTCTGGCCCCACGGTTCCTGATCCTTCCACCTTCGCCGCTGCCTGGCGCTTGATCGAGCAATTCGATCTGGCTGATCAGCTTCCCGTGGCGGTGCGCGCCCGCTTGGAACGTGGCGTCGCCGGTGAAATTCCCGACACACCCAAACCCGGCGATCCATTATGCGATCGCGTGCAGACCGTCATCATCGGCAGCAATGCGCAAGCCGCGCAAGCCGCCGAAGCTGCGGCCCGGCAGTTGAAGTTCAACACGCTCTTGCTATCGACGCAGGTACAAGGTGAAGCGCGTGAAGTCGCTAAAGTGGCGGCCGCCATCGCCAGGGAAATTGTGTTGTATAATCGGCCCGTTTCCAAACCGGCTTGCCTCATCCTGGGCGGCGAAACCACCGTGACCTTGAAAGGAAACGGCCTCGGCGGGCGCAATCAGGAAATGGCTTTGGCCTGCGCGTTGGCGATCGATGGACTGTCCAACACCCTCATTGCTGCGGTGGGCACCGATGGCACGGATGGCCCGACGGATGCGGCGGGGGCAATTGCCACAGGTGAAACGGTGGGCCGCGCTAAAGCGATCGGGCTGGACGCCCAGGCCCATTTAGCGAACAATGATTCGTATCACTTCTTTCAAGCGCTCGGCGATTTGATCATCACCGGGCCGACGGGCACGAACGTCAACGATTTGCTCTTTGTGCTGGTCGAATGACGGGTGAAGTGCAAACCAGCGCCGTTAGTCATTCACTCATCACTTTTCACTCATCAAATCACTTTTACTGCAGCGTTTGCAACTACAAGCTTGCTTATCAGGAGGATTGGTTTGGCAATTCATTTTGGTACAGACGGCTGGCGAGCCGTCATCAGTGAAGATTTCACGTTTGATAATGTGCGGCGGGTGGCACAGGCCATTGCGGAATATTTCAGCGAGATTGGCGGAACAGGCGCTCAGGTCGTGGTGGGCTTTGACACGCGCTTCTTGAGCGACCGTTACGCGGTAGAGGTAGCGCGCGTGTTGGCGGGCAACAACCTCATCGTGCAGCTGGCCAACGCCGACGCGCCAACCCCGGCGGTATCGTATGCCGTTAAGAATCACAACGCCATCGGTGGAGTCATGATCACCGCCAGCCATAATCCACCGCGCTATAACGGCATCAAGCTCAAGGCCGCCAATGGCGGCAGCGCGCTGGCCGAAGACACCAATCGCGTGGAAATGCTGTTGGACAAAGGCAGTCCCTTTTCACTCAACATTGCCGATTTGGAGACAGCGATGGCGGGAGGCCGCATTATCCGCTTTGATCCCGCGCCCGCTTACGAAGCCTTGTTGGAAACGCTGCTCGATCGGGCCAGCATGCACGCCCGGCCGGGCCGCGTCATCGTCGATGCGATGCACGGCGCAGGGCGCGACTACATCAGGGATTTTCTCAACGGCACGGGCTGGGAAGTGACGCAAATCCGCGGCGATATGAATCCCGGCTTTGGCGGCATTCACCCCGAGCCGATTCTGCCGCACCTCAATGCGCTGGTGGATGCGGTGAAAGAATCCAACGGCGCGTTTGGCCTGGCCACCGATGGCGACGCCGATCGCACTGGCGCGGTGGATGAAGACGCCAACTTCGTCAGTCCGCATGTCATCTTTGCGCTGGCGCTGCGCTATCTGGTGGAAACGCGTGGGCTGCGTGGCAGCGTGGTGAAGACGGTATCCACCACGCTCATGATCGATCGCATCTGCCGGGACTATGGTTTGAAGTTGTACGAAACGCCGGTCGGCTTCAATCACATCGCGGACTTGATGACCAAAGACGATGTCTTGATCGGCGGTGAGGAATCCGGCGGCATCGGCATTCGCGGTCACATCCCGGAAGGCGACGGCGTGTTGATGGGCTTGCTGCTGTTGGAGATTGTCGCGCAGGCGGGCGTGCCGTTGAAAGAGATCATCGCCGCTTTGCAGCAGAAATACGGGCCGCATCATTACGCCCGCAAAGACCTGCCGTTAGCCCGTCCGGTGGCGAAGAAGGAAATGGTGAAGCGGCTGACCGAGGGGGTGCCGGCGTCGATCGGCGGGATGAACGTGAGCGAGGTTCGCACGAACGATGGTGTGAAGTATCTGCTGGCCGATGATTCGTGGCTGCTCATTCGGCCCAGCGGCACCGAACCGGTGCTGCGCGTCTATGCCGAATCACCCGATCCGGTGATGGTGGCCGAATTGATCGGATACGGAGAAGGCGTGGCCGCGGGCGTGTAAAGCGATCCACGAATTTACACGAATCATCACAAATGAAAACGAGAGTGATCAACTGCGGTCACTCTCGTTTTTATCGACGTGGCCTTCCAATCTCAGGTCAAGCGTGAATCTAGCCGAATCTTAAACTTGTAAGGGTGTCAGGCCGAAAGGTTCGTATAACGCCTTCTCAAAGATGCGATAGGTCTTATAGACTTTCCAGCCGATGTTTTCCAGGCCCTGGCGCATGGGTACATTGTTTTCCAGAATCCACGAAGCTTCGCCCATCGTGTAGCCTTTCTTCATTCCAGCTTCGGCTGTCTTCGCCATCAGCAGCGCATCAATGCCGCTGAGGCGATACTCGGCTTTCACGCCCATCACCAGCACGCGAATGTACTTCTGTGTTTTGCGAACCTTGTAGTAATACATGAACTTCAACAGCGACCACCATTCGGGTGTGCCCGGTTTAGGATAGGCCCGGCGCAGCGGATCGCACAGATCGGGAAGCGTCAGCCCGATGCCGATCGGCTCCCCTTTGGCTTCTACAATAAACAGCAAATCGGGGTCGATCACCGCTTTCATGCTGCCAATCAAATGATCAAACTCGGCAGTCGTCATGGGCACAAAGCCCCAGTTCTTTGCCCAGGCTGCGTTATAGACCGGCTTGACGAATTCCACTTCCCGCGCGAGGTGCTTGACATCCAGATTGCGAATCACGATGCCGTCGCGCGCCATGGTCTTGTCCATGATGCGCTTCAACTTAGGGGGAAAGTTATTCAACCCGGCCTGGGCGTTGACCTCCATGCGATAGGCCAGCAGATCCATCGCCTTAGTATAGCCCTCGTGCTCGATCAAACTCTGGTAATAAGGCGGGTTGTACGTCATCATCACGCGCGGCGCATCCTCGAAACCGTCGATCAGCAGGCCGCACTCTTCGTTGGTGGAAAAGTTGAAGGGGCCGCGCAGCGCCGACCGGCCGCGCGCCCGCAGCCAGCTCTCCGCCCGATCGAATAGCGCGTGCGCCACGGCCTGATCGTTCTGGCATTCAAAGCCGCCGAACATGCCAACGTTTTCGTGTTGGAATTCGTTGTGGGTATGATTATCCGTGGCGTAAATGGTGCCGACGGTCTGGCCTCCTCGCCTGGCCAGAAACATCGCCACGTCAGCATGCTCATGAAAGGGATGTTTGGTGTAGAAGTCGCGGCGCTCGCTGATGAGCGGCGGGCACCAGTAAGGATTGCCTTTATACGGAACCCATTGAAAGAAGATGAACTCGTCGATGAGCTGCGGCGTGGTGCATTCGACAATCTCGATATCTGATGTGGACATGCTGCAACCTCCCGGCTAATGGTTGCCATGTATTATACCCCGCCTGGCACGCAGTGACAAAATTTTGTTGACAAGCCAGCGCCGCCCGGTGATGGATCCATCACCGGGCGGCGCTGGCTTGTTTATCTGACAATCGACGGTAGATACACCCGCAGTACGTCCGTCACGACGATCATGGTCAGCGCCACACTGCGCGGCTTGTTGCCCGCGCCCGCTGCATACCAGTCGATCGCCAGTGTGCCGGTGTAAATCCCCACAGTGCGTGAGAGGACCGGCACACTGAGGCTTAACGGCAGCTGTGCAGTCGCGCTGAGCGTGCCGATGGGATTAGCGACCAGCGGCGCCACGCTGGCCCCCAGATCGACCGTGACGGTGTACTGCAACGACTGCCAACCCGCATTACCCAGATTCAGGCCGGGCGTCCAAGTGAGGGGCTGGGTATCAGAAACGATCAGAATGGACAGGGCGGTGTTGTCGACGTTCAATTTTCCGGTCAAGCTGGCCTTGTTTTTAGGCATAGCCTTGAGTGCGGTTTCGGCCGGTTTGCCTTTGATGCTGTAATAACGTATTTGCTCGCAGGGCGGCAGGTCAGGGTTCTGGACAAAATCCAAATTGAACATGAACATCGTGCCCATCCACGGCCAGTGGGCGTCGGCATATTGAAACGCTCCGACGAGGTTTTCGGCCTGCTTCTCATCGGACACGATTTGCCACGCGCGCCCGCCCCAGGTGGGATCGCTCAGGCATTCAGCGGGCGGGCGTGTGATCCAGCCAAATTCAGTAGCCCATACTTTTTTGTCGCCCAGACCCTGCTGCTGCATGATCTCATAGATTTTCTCGGCGCCCCGAAAGCAAAAGCCATTGGGGCAAGCGCGCGGGTCTTCGAAGGCACTGGTGACTTGATTGACCACATCCGGCGCGACGTCATAGTCGGCCAGGAAGCCATAGGAATGATAGCCCACTGCATCCAGACAGGCTCCGCCGCCCGCATTGAACAGTTCCTTCAGGTACTCGCGATCGTCTTGGTAGCGGCCATTATGCCCGTTGTGAATGTGCCCGTTGGCATCTTGCCAAGTTCCCTCCAGGCGACCCGTCGGCGCCAACCCGGCCGAGACGACGATGGCGGTGGGATCGGCTTGCTTGATGCGCGTGTAAGCTTCGCACAGCAATTTCTGGTAGTCTTCGGCATTGACCGGGACACTGCCCCAGCCATAGTCGGGATTGTCGATGTTGACTTCGTTGCCAATCTCGTAGGCTTCAATGTAATCTTTATTGTCCAAAGCGGTGGCATAGACGTCATCGCCAAACGCGGTGATATTCAGTGTATCGCTGTAGGTGGCCGGAAACCGAAACATGATGTTGATGGGCGCCGGATAAACTGCCAGATTGTTGCCGGGAAAGGCCCTCATCCAATCGAAGCCCATGTCCAGCATCGTTTGAACATCACTGTAGAGGTTGAAGCCATACCCCAAATGCGGCACAGCCGATCGGACGGGCAAGACCGCTATGACCATCAGCACGGCCACCCATGATAAACCCACAGACAAAACAAACTGAAACCGGCGTCGTCGAGGCATCAAGCTCCTCCTGCACGTGAAGTTATCATTCAGTGTAGCACAGAACAAAAGCAGCCCTGCGCAAGGCAGAGCTGCTCTCTCCAACTTCCAACCTCTAACTTCCGTTTACGGACACGGAATCCTCAACGCTTGGCCGGCGTAGATGTAGTTGATGTTATAGAGGCGGTTGGCCTGGGCGATGGCCCATACATTGACGCCCGATCGCCACGCGATGGAATTCAGCGTATCGCCCCAGCGCACGGTGTACCAGTAGCCGCACGACGGAGGCGGTGGCGGCGGTGGCGGGCCTGGCGGACAGGGAATCCACAACGACTGTCCGGCCCGAATGTAGTTGGGATTCACCAGTCCATTAGCTTGTGCGATAGCCGCGGCGCTGACCCCCGTCGCCCGACTGATGGCAGCCAGGGTCTGTCCCCACTGCACCGGATACCAGTAGCCGCACGTGGCATGCTGTGGCGCAGGCGCAGCGAAGGCGGCCGGAGCTAAGACCAACGACAACACGATAACGAGTGGAACAATCCATTTCAGCTGACGCATGACAATCCTCCTGAGAAATTTTTCTTGCACAACAACAGTGTTTGTCCGATCACTACCACAAGGAAGGCAAGCCCGTCATCACACCCTACCTCAACGCATGCCGCTATCTAATTCCACGGTGACATCGACGACCTGTCCGGGTGGAACTGTGACGTCCACGGGAGCCCCGCTTGGCAAGCGTCCTTCTATTTTGGGCGTTACCGTATATTGACCCGGCGGCAGATCGACCGTGGCCCGACCATCTTTATCCGTAGTCACGCGGGCCGCCTCTGTGCCATTGCCGATGGTAATGCTGAATTCACCCTCATACGGCCCTTCACATACTTGACCGGGCCGCTGCGGGCCGGGACAGGTCGGGCCGACCTTAGCGATAATTCGAATGCCCGAGGTCGCCACAGCCAGTGGGATGGGCGTCGCCGCAGGACTAGGCGAAATCTCGCGAGTCGCTTCTGGTATGATTTGCTGCTGTACCACCGTAGGCAGCGGCGGAGGTGGTCCCGGTGGCGGCGGCGTCACTGCCGGTTTGCAGCTCGCCAGGATCAGCATGGTCAACAGACTACCGAACAGAAAAATCGGTTTCAGGTTGCGCATCTCAACTTTGTCCTTTCACACTTATTGTACGCCAAAAAGGTCGGTTAAGTTCCCGGTGTTGTGTTACGATTGTGTTGCGAAGTTTAGCACGGGTAGACGCGAAAAAACAAAGCGCCCCTGGCGTGTGAATCTGACAGGGGCGCGTAGGAAGTATAACCGGTATGGTGCGGCTCAAACCGCCTACCGGTTGGGCACGGTGTAACTGGCCGTAGTATCGCCATTGCCGGTATGCGAGTGATTGGCGATGGCCACCACCGGTTGATCGGCGGTAATGACGGCACTTCCGGCGAAGTTGTCGGGCAGATTGTTGGCCGAACGATTCAGTATCCACACTCGATTCTGCTGAAGCCCGGTGACCGTCTTGACATCAACCTGGGTGCCGGCTTGATTGTAGTAAGTCACCGTCACACAGTGGCATTACCCGCACCCGTATTTTGAATGGCGATGCCACTGTTCCACGTCTGCCCACCCAGAACGTAATTGCCGTACAACTCAGGTACATAGGCATAGCCCGTGCCATTCAGCGGCGCATTGGCGACCTGCTGTTGAAGACTGCCACTTTCATATATCGTGGTGACCGATCGGTTGGCCGCCGCTGCTGGTCACCAGCGCAGAGCCGACAAAGTTATCTGGCACATTAAGCGGCGTGAGGACAAAGGTGGCTTTGGACGGAAGGCCAGTATAGGACTGGGCCGATGAAACGAGGCCCGGT